>CAZILN010000203.1:0-3227 GCA_964540005.1 uncultured Bacteroidaceae bacterium
TTTACCCCCCCTGTCGGGATATTCGGGTGGGTGGGCAGGAATTCGATCAGATGGTCGGCCACGGCAATGGGGCCTGCACCCGGACCGCCGCCGCCATGCGGGATGGCAAAGGTTTTATGGAGGTTGAGGTGGCAAACATCCGCCCCTATCCTTGCCGGATTGGTAAATCCCACCTGGGCATTCATATTGGCCCCGTCCATGTATACCAGTCCGCCATTCTCATGTATGATCCCGGTCATTTCAAGGCTATCCTCCTCAAAGACCCCGTGAGTTGACGGATAGGTGACCATAAATGCGGACAAACGGTCTTTGTGCTCCTCAGCCAGTGACCGCAGTTCATTGAGTTTGATGTTCCCCTGCTCATCACAGTTTACCACAACAATCTTCATCCCGGCCATCACGGCACTGGCGGGATTGGTCCCGTGTGCCGATGCAGGTATCAGGCATACATTCCGCCCGGTATCACCCCTCTTCTCATGGTAGGCCCTTATGACCAGGAGTCCTGTATATTCACCCGATGCTCCTGAATTGGGCATGAATGATATGCCCTGGAAGCCCGTTATTTCTTTCAGGTCTTTACCCAGCTCATTGAACAATTGATGATAGCCTTCTGCCTGGTCTACCGGCACGAAAGGATGCAGGTTGCCGAACTCGGGCCAGCTCAGGGCAAACATCTCTACGGCGGCATTCAGTTTCATGGTGCATGAGCCCAGCGAAATCATGCTATGTGTCAGTGAAAAATCCTTTCTCTCAAGCTTTTTGATGTACCGCATCATCTCCGTTTCCGAATGGTACCTGTGGAATACTTCCTGTTGCATGAACCGGCCGGTCCGTTTCATTGTATCAGGGATCCTTACTGAATCCGTTATTGATTCCAGTGGTTTATACTTACCACCTTGTCTAATGGCAAAGACCTTGATAATTGAATCCAGGTCTACCACCCGGATTGTTTCATCGAGGCTTATCAGAATCGTTTTATCATCAATATAGGCAAAGTTAATCTGGTGCTTCAGAGCTTCAGTCCTGATGTCTTCGGCTGTGATATCCCCGGGCATTCCAATTTTCAGGGTATCAAAGAAGGATCCATTCTGCTGTGAATAGCCCAGTTCAACAAGTTGTTTTTCCAGGCTTACAGCCATGGAATGTATCCTTTGTGCAATTCCGGTCAATCCCTCCGGACCATGCCAAGCACCATACATCCCGGCCATGGTTGCCAGCAGGGCCTGGGCCGTACATATATTGGATGTGGCCCTCTCCCGCTTGATATGCTGCTCCCGTGTCTGAAGCGCCATCCTCAGGGCCGGGTTCCCGTGCCTGTCAACTGAAACACCGATTATGCGTCCTGGCAGCTGCCTCTTAAAACTGTCCTTTGTGGCAAAATAGGCGGCATGCGGACCTCCGTATCCCATGGGGATGCCGAACCTCTGGGTGGAACCTACCACCACATCGGCTCCCCATTCACCGGGGGGAACCAGCAGGGTAAGGCTTAGCAGGTCTGCCGCCACAGCCGTTGTTATGCCTATATCAGCTGCATTTTTGACGAGTCCTCTGTAATCCTCAATCTTTCCGTCGGCAGCCGGGTACTGGACAAAAAGTCCGAAATAACTCTCATCTGGCTTAAATTCCCTGTAATCACCCCTTATCAGCTCAATTCCCAGCGGTTCTGAACGTGTCATCAGAAGGGATAAAGTCTGTGGCAGAATGTTATTGTCAACAAAGAACCTGCATACACCCGCTTTCACCTTCTCCCTTGACCTTGCACTGAATAACATATACATCGCTTCAGCCGCTGCCGTGGGCTCGTCCAGGAGGGAAGCATTGGCGATTTCCATCCCGGTCAGTTCCATGACCATGGTCTGGAAATTCAGCAGGGCCTCCAGCCTTCCCTGGGATATCTCAGCCTGGTAAGGTGTATACGAGGTATACCAGGATGGATTTTCAAGGATGTTCCGCTGTATGACAGCCGGCAGGACAGCAGGATAATAACCCATCCCTATATAAGATTTATACAGCTTGTTTTTAAAGGATATTTCCCGCAGGTAATTGAAGTATTCATATTCTGTCATTCCTTCACCCAGCTGCAGAGCCTGCTGCAGCCTGATTCCTTCTGGAATGGTTTTATCTATAAGTTCATCAAGGGAACCAAGCCCGGTTACAGCAAGCATCTTTTCCAGGTCATCCGGGCCCGGACCAATATGTCTCATTTGAAAATTATCCTCCATAGTCAGTAAATATTAATTGTTAAACCCCCTGGTCCTGTTAAACCTTAAGGTCCCTGTAAGCATCTGGTCCTGATAAACCATCCGGTTCCAATAATTCGTCATACTCAGGTAAGCGAAATAAAAATACTAAGAAGTCTGTTACCTGTGAACATTCTTAATATGTTTCAGAATAGTTCAGGACAAAAAGGGGTTCGAAATCTTTTCTTCTCCAATGCTCGTTTCCGGACCATGTCCGCAGTAAACAAGGCAATCATCATTCAGGCAAAGCAATCTTGTCTTAATACCCGATATCAGTGTATCATAATCACCCCCCGGAAGATCGGTTCGCCCTATGCTCCCGCTGAACAGTACATCACCCACTATAACGAAATTCTGTGCTTCACAGTAAAGGCCTATGCCACCGGGTGAATGTCCGGGCAGGTGCAGCACCTGCAGCCGGGAACCACCAAGGCTGATCAGATCATTATCTTCCACATAAGCATCGGCCACCGGCGCCTCCTGAAGGTCGAGGCCAAACATTATTGCCTGCTCCACCGATCTTTCGATCAGGGGGATGTCCTGCCTGTGAATGAGGAAGGGGATTGAGAAATGTGATGCCAGGTAGCCGACCCCAAGCACATGATCGATATGAGCATGGGTATTGATGATCTTCAGGGGCCGGATCCCCTGGTCATTGAAGTAGGAAAGGAGTTGTTCCCTTTCTTCGGTATCGTTGCAACCCGGATCTATGATCAGTCCTTCTCCCGACTCATCGTGCAGAACAAATGTGTTTTCCTGAAAATCATTAAAGACAAACTTTTTAACTGTAATCATATTGTTGAAATTTGCGAACCTGAAACTAGCGAACCTGTAACTTTCTTACTTGCTCATCCCTGTGTTCCTTTTAATAATGGCACAAAAACAAAGGAGCCGTGACTGGTCTGGCGGTATTCATCCGGTCCTGTTTTTTCTATGCAGGTCATGGTCTGTGAAAACTTGTTCCCCAGCGGCAGCACCATACGGCCC
>CAZILN010000204.1:0-3889 GCA_964540005.1 uncultured Bacteroidaceae bacterium
ATACCAGGCTGCAGGTATGTACGAATTTCGGTTTCCATAAGTTTTTCCTTTTTTAATAGTTTATCATTCCCCTCTTCCCATATATTCATTAATCCGTTGTTTTCCATGACGAATCAGTTTATTTCGAGTTGGTTTTAATCAGGCTTTTTCGAAGATTTTCCCTGATCCTGGTCAGCCTTACACTGACATTCTTCTCCGAGATACCCGTGATCTCAGATATTTTCTGGTAGGAACATCGTTCCAGGTACAGGAAGATCAACGCCCTGTCAAGTTCCTGCAAGCTGCCGATCGCCCGATACAGCATCTGGACCTTCTGTTCGGCTTCATTCTGCGTTTCATCTGCTATCAGTTCGTGCCTGTCCTCCAGGGATATGGTATCTTTCTTTTTCTTATTAGACCTCAGGTTCAGAAGAGCTGTATTCAGGGCTATCCGGTACATCCATGTGGTGAATTTTGCTTCCTTCCTGTACGATCCGTATGATTTCCAGAGCTGTAATACTATATCCTGCTTCAGATCCTTCTTCTCCTCTGCAGAGTTGGCATACAGGTGACAGATCTTATGGATGATGTCCTGGCTGGCCTCCATCTGAGTGATAAATTCCCTTTTGAGATCTTCTTTTTTCATCGGATCGATCCGATGGGTTTACCTGATTAGTTACAGAAAGGTCTGAAATACTACATAAAATCGCAAAAAAAAAGGGCCAATCCCGAATAATGCGGGTGACGGCCCTTAATGATATCCTTGCAAGTTTACTGCTTACTCATCCGCATTGCGTTCGGTCAGGGTTACCGGGTATCTTTTTTTGATCTCTGTTTGCATGGATGCAGGCAGCTCCATGTAATCAGTGTTGTATTTTTCCTGTGCCAGTTTATTACGATAATCGATGATAACATTAAAGACAAGGTCAACAGCCTCAATGTAGTATCCGTAAGGAACCTGGTTATCATAGACCAGCTCAATAATATACTTCTCCTCCTTTTCAATGAACTCATGCAGTTTCTGATCCATTCCTGAAGGTGAAAGGAGTTTCATCTCGAAAATGGCCAGGCCGTGCTTCTTTACTTCTTCTTTATCCAGCAACACTGCATCCATGGGCGGCAACAGGCGCGGCAAGCCGACAGCATGCCTCAGCACAGGTGAAACCGAATTATCTTTAGGTATTCCCGCTGCGGCAAATTTCAATGCATTGTTCTCCCTGAGCTCCTGCTTTATCTCATGTACATACTTCATGGGTACCTCTTTATCAATATACAGGGAAGCAGTCAGGTATGGGAGGTCGGTCTTTCTGTGCCTGCTCTGTACCCTTTCCAGGGAAGCGGCTATTTTATCAACTGTTATTAGCTCACCGGCGAAGTTAAGCACAGGTTTATCCTTTTCACTTCCTTCAGGATATCCAAGGCATATCTTATAAACAAGGCCCTGATCTTCAAGTATCCTGTAATACCCAAGGGAGGGAAGGTCAATGTTCATATTCATCTTGGCCAGTACCATATCCATGGAATTTTCATAGCCTGTCCTGTTATACCGGCTTACCTGGGCATCACTCCACCAGATCGATAGCTGCTCCCCGTCCAGTTTGTACTTCATGCTGATACCGGATTCACCCGGCGGGCGTCCCGCCTGGGTAAGGGATAGATATTTATCAGTCATATCAACAGAATAAATAAGCACATTGGCCGGTTCCTCCAGTATCTGCAGTTTCCCGGCGTCAAAATGTATCAGTGGAGCGTAAGCAGATTCATCCTCATTCTGCCACAGTCCGTTCAGATCAGATTCATCCTGTCTTTCCTCCATAAAGGAAGAGAAATTAAATACCGTATTTTCCGGTCCCCGAAAGCTCATGTCTGCAAACAGCAGAAAAAGTGCAAACGCAAAGGGTATTACCAGCAAGGCCTTCAGTTTGGCCGGAAAGCCGGATCTTATTTTTGTCATCATAGCAATTCTTGTTTTAATTGGTTTAAGATTGAAATTATTGACCAGTTCAACCGGTCTGGAAGTAATCATCTGCTTCAACAACAGCGACTGGTAATCATGCAATCCGAATCCCTGGCGGACCACCTGTTGATCGGCTATGTACTCATGGGTTGATTTAATGGCATCCCTTACCAGCCAGGCAAAAGGATTGAACCATTGGATCACGGTAATACCCTGGGCTACCATAAGATCAAGAGAGTGCCGCTGACGTATGTGCACCTGTTCATGGGCAAGGATCGCGCGATAATCATCCGTTGAGACAGTTTCCCTGTTCATAAATACATAGCGGAAGAAAGAAAAGGGAGATATGTCCTCAGAAAAAGAGATCAGTTTTACCCCGTGAACCCGCTTGACGCCATATTTCCTGGCCACCCTGACCAGCCAGAGAACAAGGATCAGAAAGCGGAAGATAAAGAATGAAGCACCGAGCAGGTACAGTACCAGTAATACATCAGACAGATGCAAAGCCATCCACCCCATGCCTGTCCCGACAGCAGATCTGTCCTGCCGGGACGGTTTACCTGTTCCCTGTGCCAAAGCTGATCCCTCACCCTGTATACCGGGGGGTGCCGGCCCCTCAAATAAATCAGTTCCGGCCCGTTCCTCCCTGTACCTTGCTCCATATTCTGCGTCTGTCATTGCAATCACCTGCTCATAATAACTACGAAACTTAAAAATTTGTGAAACAGGGGATTCCAGCCTGTCCGTATCAGGAACCGAAATACTGATATGCAACACGGGGATCACCAGTATAACCGCAACCAAAACATTCAGGTAGACGCGATTGAAGCCGAAATAGGTCTCCTTTTTAAGAAAAAAATAGTATACCATGGTCATAACGGCCAGGCAGAGACCGGATTCAAACAGGTATATCAGGAATTTAACCATTGGTATCCTCTTTACTCTTTTTAATCTCCTTCAGCATTTTCATAACTTCATCTACCTCATCCACGTCAAGGTCTTCCTTATCGGAAAAGAAGCTTACCACCTGCTTCAGTGAATTGTCAAAATAATTCTTCATCAGCCGGTTCAACTGTTCATCACTGTACTCATCCCTGGAAACCAGTGGATAATACTGGTAGGATCCGCCATAAGTTTTATAGGATACTATCCCTTTCTTCACCAGTACGCGTACAATTGTCGACACTGTATTGTACGGTGGCCTGGGCTCGGGGAACTTTTCCAGGATGTCTTTGATAAACCCTCTTTCGAGTTCCCAGAGGATCTGCATGATTTTTTCTTCCGCTTTTGTTAAGGTAGCCATTTGATTACCGTTTTATATATGAACGAAACAAATATATAACTTATTTTATAGTTAATCAAACTTATTTTTAAGTTAATTCAACTTATTTTTCAATAATTCAATTATCTGTATAATTTACAGACAATTAACCCTTAATAAAAATTTGAGGGAATTGATAAAATGATCCCTTCTTTACTCTCAGCGAACAGCAGAATTGGATTTCCCGGTCTTTTAGTTTCTTCTCTCTTTGCTCAGGTAGATTATAAGGAAGATCGGGTAACCACAGTAGAATATGGCATTGATCATCATGCCGACGATGACCATTGTATTGAATAACTTCTCAGGGAAGAATTCTTCTATATCAATAATGGGGATCAATTCCGTCTGGATAATTATAACATAGGCCAGATACCAGACTATATTCAGTATGGCGGCAATAAATGTTAGTGAAGTAAAATGCTGCTTCTCCGACAGCTTAAGTATCCCGGAAATAATATAAATAATGGCAATAATGATGATAAAGGGGTATAAAAGCCGCCAGATACTGTCAAGGGTTCCCATCAGTAACTTTACATCAAAGATCTCGTTAACTTCCGCGGGCAATGGCATGTTCTCAATCAAAGCGATGTATATCTGCATGAGCAACCTGACAACGGTCCCCCATATCAGTC
>CAZILN010000205.1:0-15120 GCA_964540005.1 uncultured Bacteroidaceae bacterium
CTCATACTGAATGAAATGGGGGTAGACCCGGGAATAGACCATATGTCAGCCATGCGGATTATTGATCGTATACGCAGAGACAAGGGGAAGCTTGACATCTTTGAATCATCGACGGGCGGACTGGTGGCGCCGGGGTCTGATAACAATCCCTGGAGATACAAGTTTACATGGAACCCGCGCAACGTGATACTGGCCGGACAAAACGGGGCCCGCTTCCTTCATAACGGCAAATTCAAATACATTCCCTACCATAAGATCTTCCAGAGATACGAGATCATCTCTGTGCTGGACCTGGGGTATTTTGAAGTATACCCGAACAGGGATTCACTGAAATACAAAGACGATTATGGACTGGATGAAATATCAACCATGTTCCGGGGCACCATCAGGATGCCCGGATACTGTGATGCCTGGAACCTGCTGGTCCAGCTGGGGGCCACAGATGATTCCTATGTGGTAGAGTTCCCCGGTAATAACATGACCTACAGGGATTTCATCAACAGTTTCCTGGCCTACAACATACAGGATCCTGTTGAGGCCAAAATTGCACGCTACCTTGATATCCCGGAGAACGGGGAACTAATGGAGAAACTTCGCTGGCTGGGCCTGTTCGAAAAGAAGCCTGTCGGACTCAAAAACGCTACCCCGGCGATGATCCTTCAGTTCCTGCTTGAAGAGAAATGGAAGCTCTCGCCTGAAGACAGTGATATGATAGTTATGCAGCACCAGTTTGAATACCTGCTTGGTAAAAAGCGCAAACGAATAGTATCCTCCATGTACCTAACAGGAAATAATAGTATTGATACTGCTATGGCCCGGTCGGTCGGACTCCCGGTTGCAATTGCAGCGGAACTCATCCTTGATGGTACGATCAGCATGACCGGTGTACAGCTACCGGTCCGCAGGGAGATCTTTGAGCCGGTTCTCAGCAGGCTTGAAGGCCATGGTATCCGGTTTATTGAGGAGGAGCATGAAATGGAGCCAGGCTAGAACTCCTCGTACATACCCAATCCGAACAGGGCAAAATCATATTTAACCGGATCCCTTGCATCAAATTCCCTGAGAACGGCTGTCAGTTCCTGTACAGCTTTCCAATCGTTACTCTTTCGTTTAAGAAGTCCCAGTTTCCTTGCCATAGTCCCGGTGTGTAAGTCCAGGGGAATATACAGGACTGACATGGATATATTGTTCCATATCCCAAAATCCACTCCATTGCTGTCCCGCCTGACCATCCATCTAAGGTACATATTGAGCCTTTTGGCAGCCGAGTTCTTTTCAATATCCGGGACATGCCTGCCCGTTCTGCCAGGCTGACCCGTTGACAGGAAGACCTTCCTGAAGTGGATGAGGCACCGGTCAATAGCTCCCCATTTCTTAAAACCATCAATGAAGATTTTTCCGATACTTCCGTGATTCAGGTAGATATTGGCCAGTGAGTTCATAAAATATATGCAATCTTCCCCCCCGAAAGTACGGTGCCGGAATTGCTTAAAAACAGCATACTCATCAGCACGGGCATTAAGAAGGAAATCCACAGGGTCATTATCCATCAGGCTCATCAGATGCCTGGCATTTTTTATAATGGTCTTACGCTGTCCCCAGGCAATACTTGCCGTTAAGAATCCGGCAATCTCGATATTTTCTGTTTGGGTAAACAGGTGCGGAACCTGGACAGGGTCATCTTCTATGAATTCCGGACGGTTGTACCTGTGCGCCTTCTCCTCCAGGAAATCACGCATACCTGCAAAGTTGCCGGGTACTATTTGAAGATTATTTAATGATCCTTCCATCTGCCAGCCGGATCATCCTGTCAGACATGGCGGCCAGGTCTTTGTCATGTGTGACAATTATGAAGGTCTGTCCGAACTGATCCCTGAGGTTAAAGAACAACTGATGTAATTCGGTCTTGTTCTTGCTGTCCAGATTACCCGAAGGTTCATCAGCCAGTATGGCTGCAGGATCATTGACAAGTGCCCTGGCGACAGCCACACGCTGCTGTTCTCCTCCGGATAGTTCAGAGGGTTTATGTTCAAGCCTGTCTGAAAGGCCCAGGAAAGTAAGGATCTCTTTTGCTTTAGACTCTACCTGTTTCCTGGATTTTCGCGCTATAAAGCCCGGTATGCAAACATTCTCAAGTGCAGTAAATTCCGGCAGTAAATGATGGAACTGGAAAACAAAGCCAATATTCTGATTCCTGAATCTGGCCAGCTGCCTTTCTTTCAGCGTATCAATATTTGTATCCCCATACCAAACTTCCCCGGCGTCCATCCTGCTGAGTGTTCCGATAATCTGAAGAAGAGTAGTCTTTCCTGCTCCACTGGCACCAACAATGGCTACAATTTCCCCATCCTGAATGCTAAGGTCTATCCCCTTCAGAACATGAAGTTCCCCGAATGATTTGTTTATGTTTTGTGTTCTGATCATACACTCATACATGGACAAAGATTCATCTTTCGAAAATAATATACAGGTATACAAAGTAAGCCAAAAAAAGCAGAAAAGCTTTTATTCGGGTTAATACCCATCTTTTCTTCAGCAGCATCAGGACAAACAGCATGAGGGCAATACCGAGCATCCAGAATATATCAAACTGCAGCACTGCAGGATTTATATCTAAAGGGTGGATCAGCGAAGTAATTCCAAGAACAAAGAGAATATTAAAGATGTTCGAACCCAGGATGTTCCCGATAGATATATCCGATTCTTTTCTCAGTGCGGCAATTATCGAAGTAGTAAGCTCCGGGATGGATGTTCCGACTGCCAGCAATGATACCGAGATCAGCCTTTCACTGATCCCGAAACTCGTGGCAATTATAGTTGCATTGCTTACCAGCAGATCAGCCCCTATGGCCAGGCCGGCAGAAGATGCTATAATAACAGCTATGGAAAGTGATGCTGACCTGCTGATGAGATCAGCAGGGATCTCCTCCTCTTCCTTAGTCTCCACTGACTTGCCTGCTCTTTTTATCGATAACAGAATAAACAGGATAATGAGTATTATAAATACACCGCCTTCAATTGTTGTGAGCTTCCGGTCAAGTATTAACAGATAAAAAATAACCGAAACCACCATCATCGATGACCAGTTAAAGCTCATGGCAACCGGACGAACTGTTATTGGCAGAACCAGGGCTGCGACAGCCAGAACCAGGGCAATATTCGAAATGTTCGATCCTATCACATTGTAGATTGCGATATCGGGATGTCCTGATATTACAGCATTTATGGATACAAGCAGTTCCGGGGCACTTGTCCCCAGGGCTACCACTGTTAATCCGATAAGAAGCCTCGACAAACGCAGACGACGGGCAATGGAAACACTGGCCTTAACGAGATACTTACCGCTGTAGATCAGAAGGGTAAAACCGGCGATGAGTAGAAGATATTCCATAAAAGCAGGATGCAGCAGCAGGCGGTTCCGGAAATAAGAAGGGAAGTATTATTTTTTTATGATATCGTCCTTGAATTTCCTAATATCCTTGGTCATATCATCAGTACTCTCCTTAATATCCTTCCTCATTTCATTCAGCTCATTGGCTATCTCGGGAGAGCTTTGATTGATCTCACGTTTGATGTCATCAGCTGCCTTTCTGAATTCACGCATACCCTTGCCCAGTCCGCGCGCCATCTCCGGGATCTTCTTCGATCCGAACAAAAGCAAGACGACCAGTGCAATGATAACTATCTCCTGCCCGCTGATGAATAATAAGCTATTGAACATAGTGAATGCAATTAGTGATACAAATATACACTGTTTTGGAAAAATTCACCAGTAATGGGGCGTAAATCCGGCCACAGAACCACCAGAGACATTTTACAGGCCTATTCATAACTTAGGATTGGTTTCACAGGGTTCCGGTTAGCCCGGTTCAAGGCTTAGGATCTCTTCTTCCCTCTGATCATGCTTTCAGTCCCCCCCTTCATGATGGTATCATATACAACAGGGGTGGCAATGAAAAGTGAGGAGTAAGTTCCAACGACCACACCTATCAGAAGGGCGAAGGTAAATCCCCTTATGACCTCTCCTCCAAACAGGAATATAACAAACAGCACAAAGAAGGTACTCAGCGAGGTACTGAAGGTACGGCTCAGGGTAGAGTTCAGAGCCAGGTTGATTATCTCCTCACGGTCCCGTTTCCGGTACAGCCCCACGTATTCCCTGATGCGGTCAAATACAACCACGGTATCATTTATGGAATAACCTACTACGGTCAGTATGGCAGCAATGAAGGCCTGGTCTATTTCGAGTGAGAAAGGCATGATCCCGTAGAAAAATGAGAATATCCCGAGGACAATAAGCACGTCATGGATCAGGGCTACAACTGCGCCCATGCCAAACTGCCAGTTGCGGAACCGGATGAGTATGTAAAGAAAAATGACCACCAGGGCAGCCAGGATGGCCCATACGGCCCTTATTTTGATGTCATCGGCTATGGTAGGCCCGACTTTCTGTGAGCTCTGCCTGTAGTCAGACATAAACTTCTCAAAGCTGACATTATCATCAATGAAGGGCTGTAAGCCAGTATACAATAACTGCTCAACCTCCTCATCGACATCGGCATCGGCCAGACCCTGTTCTGAATCTATCTTGTACTTTGTAACTATTCGCACCTGATTCTCGGAACCGAATGTAATGACCTGGGGGGCTTCACCAAATGCTTCGGCCAGGCTGTTCTGGATATCCTCTGTATTCACAGGCTGTTCAAACTTGATGACAAAGGTCCGGCCACCGGTAAAGTCAACTCCCTGGTTCAATCCCCTTAACGCGAGTGATGAAATTCCGGCAATGACAACAACAGCTGAAATTATATAGAAGGTCTTTCTTTTCGCGATGAACTGAATGTTCAGGTTCTTGAATGCATTCTGGGTAAGCTTGGTGGCAAAGGTCAGTTTCATGTTACGTGTCAGCATGCGTTCGTAGATCAGTCTTGTGATAAAAATTGCTGAGAAAAGGGAAGTCAGGATCCCGATAACCAGGGTAGTGGCAAAACCCTTTATGGGGCCGGTTCCGAAAATAAGCAGTATCACCCCGGTCAATAGTGTTGTCAGGTTGGCATCAATGATGGCTGATCTTGCATTCTTATAACCATCGGCGATGGCCAGCTTAAGCCCCTTCCCTGCAGCGATTTCTTCCCTTATACGTTCATATATAAGCACATTGGCATCAACGGACATACCAATGGTCAGTACAATTCCCGCGATACCCGGCAGGGTGAGAACGGCGCCCAGCGATGCCAGCACTCCAATAAGGAAGAACATGTTGGTCAGTAATGCCAGGTCGGCAACCATCCCGGCTCTACGGGAATAATAAAACACCATATACAACATAACAACCAGGAAGGCAAGCAGGAAAGAATTCAGTCCCGCATGTATGGCTGCCTGTCCCAGAGAGGGTCCCACGATAGCTTCCTGTATGATGCGTGCCGGTGCCGGCAGTTTCCCTGATTTCAGTACGTTAGCCAGGTCTTCAGCATCATTGTAAGAAAAGCCCCCGGAAATGGTTGATCTTCCATTGGGAATCTCCGTCTCTACCGTCGGGGCTGAATATACAAAACCGTCAAGCACAATGGCTATTGCCTTGCCTATATTGTCCCTGGTAAGGCGTCCCCAGATGGTAGCCCCTTCAGAATTCATCCCCATTACCACCTGTGCCGATCCGCCTGCCTGGGCAAAATCAACACTTGCATTGGTCACAACATCGCCATCCAGTGGCGGACGTCCATCCCTTCCTGTAACTTTGAGGGCATGAAGCCAGAAGTAATTTCCCGCTTCATCGAATGGAAAGGCATGCCAGGCAAATTTCACATCTCTGGGAAAAATAGCCCGTATCTGGGTAAGCTGTAAATAATAATTGATTTTCCCTGTATCCCTGTAATGGGCGAATCCAATTTTTGATCCGGGAACAAACTGGCCGTTCCTGGTCACATAGGGTTGAAGTATCCCCAGCAGGGGATTCTCCCTGATAAAATCATCCAGGCTAAGTCCTGTGCTGTCAGTAATTGTGCTGTCTCCGGTAATCTGATCCAGCAAACTGAGTTCTTCCTGTGCCGTGGTATCCCCGGAGAGTTCACCCAGCAATCCAGGTTCTTCTTCCCCGGGAGTATCCTGTGACAAGGCTTCCAGAAGAGGATTGTCTTCTGCAGTTTCGCCTGTTCCCTCAGCAGGTTCTTTATCCCTGAGTGCTGCCTCAGCGTTAAGAATCTCTTTTAGCCTGGTATTGGCCGTTTGCATAAATGGATAAAATTCTGAAGCTTCATAAGTTTCCCAGAACTCCAGGTTGGCAGTACCCTGTAATAATTTCCTGACACGTTCGGGTTCCTTTACCCCTGGCAGCTGTACAAGTATCCTCCCCTGTTGTGTCTCCAGCCTCTGTATGTTTGGTTGAACTACCCCGAATCGGTCTATACGGCTTCTCAAAACATTAAAGGAGTTGTCCATTGCCCCTTCGGTCTGCTGGCGGATCACACGGAGGACCTCCTCGTTGCTGGTATTGTAGTCAATACTCCCACGTAAATCCCTGGTTGCAAATATCGCAGCAAGGCGGCCATTTGGATCCAGATCCTCAAAGGCCCTGCCAAAAAGGGTCACATAATCTTCCTGGCTTTCCTTCTGATATTCAAAGGCTAACTGGATTGCCTGGTTAAAAGTGCTGTCAGTGCTGTAATCCGAAAGCGACCTGATCATCTCAACCACCGATACTTCAAGTGTCACGTTCATCCCGCCTTTAAGGTCCAGGCCCAGGTTGATTTCTCTTTCCTGACACTCCCTGAAGGTATATTTTCTGACAAGAATATTATAGACTACCTCTGAGGCAATTGAATCCACATAATTTTCATAAGCGGCTGAATCTCCCTGAGCATATTCCCGGGCATCCCTTTCAACCTTCTGGGTAACAACTGTGAATGATATCTGATAGATACAAACCAGGGTAAGCGCTATGGCTAGAAACCTGATAGCTCCTTTATTTTGCATTTGTTTCTGTTTTTATAAGAACCCGCAAATATAAAAAAAAATCAAAAGGAATGAGTATATACAGTTATATAACTGCGTGATATCAGACTGTATATACTCAATCCTTTTTAAAAGCAGTAGGAATAAGGAAAAAAGGGCAGAACCGAAGTCATGCCCTGATTTCTCAGGCTATAAAATATTCAGGTCATCCAGGACTTTCATCACTGATCTGACTGAATCGGCGGAATTTTGCACCATTTTCATTTCCTCGTCGTTCAGCTTGATCTCAATGATCTCCTCTATTCCGTTTCGTCCCAGTTTAACCGGAACACCCAGGAAAACATCTTTAAGGCCGAACTCACCGTTCAGGCAGGTAGAAACAGGGAATATTTTCTTCTGGTCATCAACTATGGCTTCGACCATTTGTGCCGTTGCTGCACCCGGGGCATACCAGGCCGATGTCCCCATGAGTTTGACAATTTCCCCTCCGCCTCCGGCAGTCCGGGCTACAATCTTATCGATCTCATCCTTCCCGAGAAGATCCATAAGGGGTATCCCATTTACTGAGGTAAACCTGGGCAGCGGTACCATGGTGTCTCCGTGACCTCCGAGAAGAAGGGTGGTCACATCATTCGGCGACACATCCAGTGCAATGGCAATGTGGGATTTAAACCGTGCCATATCCAGGATCCCTGCCATCCCGAATACCTTATCACATGGCTTGTTAGCTGCCTTAGAGGCTGCATAAGTCATTACATCCAGGGGATTGGAAACTACGATAACAATAGCATCAGGGGAATGCCTGACTGCCTTCCGGGTAACATCGATCACGATCTCTGCATTGGTCTTAATCAGATCATCCCTTGACATCCCCGGCTTCCTGGGCAGGCCCGAAGTAATGACAATTATGCCGGATCCGGCAGTAGCGGCGTAATCATTTGTTACTCCGCTTACCCTGGTATCAAAACCATTTATTGATGAAGTCTGCCACATATCAAGGGCCTTTCCTTCAGCCAGGCCTTCTTTGATATCAACCATTATAACTTCCTTGCAAAGTCCTTTATGCGCGATAACATTCGCACAGGTGGCACCAACGTTGCCGGCGCCGATTACTGTAATTTTATCCATTGTATAGCTTATTGGTAAATAGTTAATTGAAGTCTTTTAAAAATAACTAAAAATGAAACTAACATGAAAAATTTAATCAATTATTTCACAAAGTATGTTATTAAACTTTTCATAAGAGACCGAATAAAATATATTCCTAATTTCGCGCTATGAGACTGCTTGCATCAGCTGCCATACTTATCCTTATACTTATCCAGTGTAAAACCGAAGCGGAAAAAATACCTGTAAGCTCAGAATCCGATATTAGGATAGTCAAAGAATATTACAAGGACGGATCCCTGAAATCCGAGATTGAAGCCAGGGGACAACTCAGGCATGGCATAACCAAAATATACAGTGAAAGTGGCCTGCTGGTCTCCACAATCAATTATAAAAACAATCTCAGGCACGGTAAAACCACCACATTCTATGAAGACGGAAGTATCAGTTCAGTAATTAATTATGAAAACGGGTTCAGGCACGGTGATGCCGAAAAGTATTATAAAAACGGTGGCATTTACCGCATCACTCCCTACCGGAGGGGAGAGCTTACGGGCATTCAAAGGACCTTCTGGGAAGACGGGACCCTGCAGTCCGAGATGCCTTATGAAGAAGGAGAAGAGGGTTCCGGGCTAAAGGAATATACCCGAAGCGGAAAACTGAAAGAAATGGATGCCAGGATACTGGTCAGAGAGATCAATGAGATAGCGTTGGGAAATAAACTCAGCCTGCAATTATCCCTTTCGGACGGATCAAAGAATGTCGAATTCTTCAGGGGTTCATTAAATGATGGAATATACTGGAACAAACTACTGGAACCTATAGAAACTGTTAACGGACAGGGCATTATTGTTTTTGATCTTCCCGTCGGTTCATTTGTTATGGAGACCCTGCAGATCGTAGCCAGGAAAAAGACCAGTCTGGATAACAACTGCATTATGCACAGGGAATACCACCTGGCTGCTGAAAACAAATTCATTCCCTGAATGAATCCAGTTTAAGACGCAATTCAGTATTGTCGGGAGCAAATTCCAGTCCACGGTTTACCAGTTGTTTTGACCTTTTAATATCTCCACTCTGATAGTAGTAAATGGCTGCTGATGAATAGGATCGTCCTATCAAGTAATGTTCAATAGCAATATCCGGATTCTCCATGTGAAGCTTTTCAAATTCAGCCATATAGGTATCTCCGGCTAGAGCATCACCTATCTGGAAAGACTCACCGGAGTATTGCAGATAGGTATGCATCTTAACCATGAGATAGCTATCATATTGCTCAACAATTTCGTATTCCTCATCATAATATTCCAGCCTGGGTATCAGTTCGGCAGGTCCCCTGGTGGCGGCAAATCCTGCCAGTGTATTGACAAACAGGATTTGCATTTCCTTGTTTGTTGCCTGGTAATCAAAGGCCTTTTCAAGATTGTCCAGTGCCAGTTCATATTTACCTGAATTGAAATACATCCTGCCCAATTCGAAATAATATATTAATGACATATTATCAAGAATATACTGATTATCTACCTTCTCTTTCAGGTACCTGAAAATCCGGTCATATTCATTAAGGTCTTCCCGTTCGAATAAATATATTACAGTAATGTCACTGAAACGTTTCAGGAAATAATCAGGATTAAACCCAATCGGGATGTACCTGGGAGAGATGCCCAGGTATATCATGTCAACAAGGTTTGTTAATTCAAGAGCTTCAAGTATCTGATAATGCTGTACAAGAAGCATATACTGTACCTTATAGGAAGGATAAAGGTAATAGGCTTTCTGAAGGTTGAAATATGCAGTTTCATATTCCTCATTTTCAATGTTTCCAAGGGCTTTGTGCATGTACTGGAGACCGGCCAGTTCTTTCAGGCTAAAGTCGATCTGCGGGAAAAAATATTTATCAAACAACTCCCTGGTAGTTTTTGACCTGAAGGTGATCTCATCAATCAGTTCGTTATCCCTCAAATACTGTACAAAGCTGGCGCGATTGGTATGATCAAACAGAAAATACCGGAATTCGGGAACAGTTGTTTCCAAAATAATTTTCCCGGTTTCAGGAAAGGTCAGCAGGTAAACATGACTGGAGGATTCCTTTATCCTGTATGGTATGTTCAGCTCATCAAGCACCAGTGCATAAATGCATGCCGCAGTAATGAAATTATAATTTCCGAAACGAAACAAGTCATCGAAGGAAGTTTTCTGCTGGTATTTGATCAACAGGGACTTCTTAATATAGCTATTAACAGCCTTTATTTTCTTCTCTTCACTGAGCCTCTCAAACCTGTCCTTCCTGATGGTTTCAACAATTTCATCTATCCAGTCGCGATAGAGTGCTACTTCACTCTCATCCGTATCAGGATTAAGCGCTGCAATCAGGCTGAGAAAATCTGTTTCGCCATCCTCAAATTCATCGAAAACTTTATGTTCAAATACGGAATGATACCTCAGCTCTTCCACCTGAAAGCTGATCAAAGAGGAGTCAGCCGGTACCTGTGCCTGTCCGGTCAACCAGTATCCCGAAAGAAGGATGTATAGAAAGGATCTTTTCAAACTATCTCACAAGTTCGTCAAAGTTAGCATTTAACGGGACACCTGCTTCAAAATCAAACAGCGTCAACTTGCGGATGTTATAGAAATATGACCAGTAATTATTGAGGGCTGTTATGTAACTGCGCCTGGATGCATCTTTTTCGCTCAGGGCAACATTCAGGTCCAACACATCAACATTGCCTATCAGGAACCTTTGTTTGGTAACCTCATAGCGGCTCTGAGCTATAGTATCGGCCTTTGCGGCAATCCTCAGCTGGTCATCCTGGAGGTTGAACTGCATGACCTGCAACATGACTTCCTGTTCAAAATCGATTTCCGATTGCAATACATTGGTCTTCACTACTTCCTCTGCTGACTGTGCCATACGGTAGCGTCCTTTACCCAGCCCCCAGTCGACAATGGGTACTTCCAGTCCGACCCTGACCCGCTCCTGGTCCTGGGGACTATAATAAACATCTGCGAAATCGTCGGCCCGTTTTGTCAGGCCAAAGGATGCAAACATATCGGCTGTTAATCCTTTCTCAGCCTTTGCTGAAGCAACATCCCGGCTGGCTTCCAGTAGCTGCCGCTGCATGGATATGATTTCCGGACTGTTCTTTTTGGCTTCGTCCAGCGCAAAAGAAACATTGACCTCCAGGTCCGGGATCTCGCTGGGGATTATTAGGGTAATATCGACTGTTTCATTAAACCCGAGGAATGAACGGAGCCGGAATTTTTGCATCTCCAGCTGGATCCGTGCCTCATTCAGGGCAGTCCCTGCATTCAGAAAGCTCAGTTCCATCTGCAGCAATTCGTTTTCAGCAATTGTTCCGATATTGTACCTGCCCTGGGCAATCCTGTAAAGAGTATCGTTATTACTGTAATTCATCTCGGCGATTACCAGGTTCACCTGGGCAACTGCCAGGTTGAAAAAATTATTGACGGCGCGCAGGCTGACATTTTCAAGGGCGTCGATGTAATCCTTTTCAGCCTGTTCGTATTTCAGGGGCTCAATCTGTTTTTCCCACCGGAAGGTGTTGTGTGCCCTGATGGGTTGCCTGAAGCCAATGCTTATCGGTGACCCAAGATAGGAGGTATTGGATGTGGTTCCCCCCAGAGGGTCAATTCTTTCGAGGCCGGAACTCATAAAAATACTCCCTCCTGAAAAGGCCAGGTTCTGTGTCAGCTCCAGATCAACAGAGGAGTTGATTATTTTCCTGGGTACGAAAGCATCCGATCCATCATCGGTAGTGATCCGCTCTATTGACCGGGTCAGGTCAGGAATGGTTGATGAGAGGCTCAGGCTGGGAAGGAATTTCGCCTTATAAGTCCTGAATTCCCAGTAACTGCCCCTGAACCTGTGTGTTTCAAGGATCGCCATAGGAGATTGATCCCTGGCCAGTTGTATTACTTCTGTGAGTGTAAGGTCAAGATTCCTTGTCTGCGAAAATCCGGGTTGAATGAAGACTGACTGTGTTAAAAGGATAGCCAGCAATATGGGATATATTCTTCTCATGGCAAAAAAATATTATTCATGACGTAATGATTCAATCGGATCTTTTTCCGAGGCCCTTTTGGCAGGAGAATAACCAAAGATGATACCTATGGATGCCGATACAAAAAAGGCAACGATAACCGAGAAGGGGGACACAATGGTGTTTATGCTCGCCAGTTCGGTAATGAGTTTTGAAATGACAACACCCATAATGACCCCTATCAGTCCGCCGGTTACGCTGATGAGAACGGCTTCTGATAGAAACTGCACGACAATATCGGCCTTTTTTGCTCCAATGGCCATACGGGTGCCTATCTCCTTTATGCGTTCCATCACCGAGGCGAACATGATATTCATGATGCCTATCCCACCGACAAGTAGTGAGATGCTGGCAATAGCTCCGAGAACGACATTGAATATATCCTTGGTCCGCTGCTCCTGCTTGAGCAATAATTCCGGGACGGTGATCTCATAATCCTTGATCTCCTGGTGCCTGCGGAACAGCATGCGGCTGAGAAATTCTGTAGAAGCTTCGATCTCTTCTGATTCATTAACCTGCACAACTATCTTATCAAGCTGGTGGTAGTTCGAGCTCGTGTTCTGTGCTGGAGTTGAACTGAGATTGAACATAATTCTGTGACCGCCTCCCCCTCTGATGACAGTCTGGGTTTGTTTTAAACGTGAACTAACCAGGGCACGGTTCTGGAACCTCATCAGCATGGTTTTTACCGGGATATAAATATTGTCATTGAAGACATTTACACCGGTATTTTCAAAGGCAGTAACAGAAATTTCATTCCGTTCAATAATACCAATTACCTTTAGCCAGATATGGTCAAATTTGATATACTGGCCCACCGAGTGCTCCTTTGGAAAGAATTTACTAGCAATATTAGCCCCTATAATGCAAACAGGTATTCCATTTTCCTCCTGGTATTCATTAAAGTAACCACCATCGGAAAGCCTGAGGTTGAAGATTTCAAAGTATTCTTTTGACACTCCCATCAGCTTGGCCTGCTCTCGTTTGGCATTCTGCATTACATAAGAAGTTACTGTGATTTCAGGACTCACCATTTTTACGGTTGGCAGGATCTCCAGAATAGACTCTGCATCGGCCAGTGATAATCCGGGAGAAAACTTTTGTTTCTGCTCTTTATCACTATTCTCACTTTCATCACTTCCGTTTTCCCCTGCAGGGGTCACTATGGGTGTAATCACTATATTATTGACACCGACCAGTTTCATCTGGTCAAGGATCTCCTGCTGTGCTCCCGCACCTATCGCCAACATACTTATTACCGCCGCTACCCCGAAAATTATACCCAGGGCGGTAAGTACGGATTTCAATTTGTTTGCCATAATGGACTCCATGGCGATCACTATATCATGTAAATATCTGCTGAACATTTCTTTAACTTAAGTTTATGTCTAAATTACTGACCTGAAGGTCTTACCGCGGTACTGTCTGACCCTCCGAATTGCCTGGTACCCCCTCCTCCGTTGGGACTTTCACCACGCATACTGCTTGGATCAGAACCTCCGGGACCCCTGGTTGGGTCTCTCATCATCTCGTTTTCCTTTTCCATCCTGGTTCTCTCTTCTTTTTCCAGCCTTATTTTCTCCGCTTCTTTTTCCTTGATTACCTGGGCCAGTTCCAGTCCGGTAAAAATGAACTTCTCCGTTTCGGAAGGAACCGACAGGTAAACTTTATCGCCTGTCTGCAGTCCCTGTTCCACAATGATCTCATTTTCATTCGCTTCATCAAGGACCACTACCTGTTTGTTCCCCTTTTTAGTATATACGAAAGTAAGGCTGTCATTGCTGTGTATGGCTTCAAGGGGAAGGTACATGACATCATCGAATGTTTGCGTAATAATGGAATTGGAGGTTGTCATTGACGGCCTCAGGATAGGATCGCTGTCATCAAGCTTAATGACAACTTCAAAAACCTTGGCATCAGTGTTTGGCAGCTGTTCCCCGATATTTGCCACCTCAATAACAGTCCCAGTAAATTTCTTTTCCGGAAATGCATCAACACCGATTCTGACATTCTGGCCTTTTTTGATCTTGCTGATATCAATTTCATTAACGTAGGTCTTGGATATCATGCTAGACAGGTCAGGCAGGGTGGCCACTGTAAGGTCCCAGCTGCTGATCTCGGATCCCACAGTTCGTTTTTGTCCGCTCCATTCACGCTCATAAATAACCATCCCCGGGGCCGGGGCTGTTATAATAAAGTTATTTAAAACCTGTTCCATCTCATCCCTGGTCCTTTTATCTTTTTCAAGTTCTAACTTGACCTCGGTCATATCGGCTTTTGCCTGTTGTACTTTCAACTCGTAATTCTGTACAGTCTGTTCATAGGCCCTGGTGGCCTTATCCAGGTTCATCCTTGCCTGTCTTATGGTTGCAG
Source organism: uncultured Bacteroidaceae bacterium (assembly GCA_964540005.1). Lineage (GTDB taxonomy): Bacteria > Bacteroidota > Bacteroidia > Bacteroidales > SM23-62 > CAZILN01. Next base: position 14,493 of record CAZILN010000205.1, read on the forward strand.
GTGGTTCAAACTGTGATTGTTCCAGGGTGATCTCGGCTTCCACCATATTGAACCTGAGGTTTACCAGTTCATCCCGCAGGTTCCGGAGCTGTATGGTCGTATCCAGCATGGTTTTTGTATATAGCGATTGAGTCACTTCAAGATTATCAAGAACATCTTTATAGGAATTATCTGCTTCGGAACGGTCCAGTGTGGCTACATAGTCCCCTTTCTGGACTATAGTACCTTCGGGTATCAGGTCCTGTATCTTTATACTTCTGATCCGCAGGTTTCTGCTTCTCAGCTGCATGGGAGCTGTAATTTCTGTGGACCGCTGAGCCTGGAGTTCTCCGGTTATTGCGACAAGTATTTCAAACTGGCCCTGTTTTACTTCTGTTTCCAGTGGTCTGGCAATGTCTGCTTTCGACCGTAATGAATAGATCAGCACAGCGGCAATAACTCCAACAATAATAGCGGTAGTAATAATCGTCTTTCGTTTCATTTTAATATATTTTGCTTTTAAATGGTATACAAAGTTTTACGTAAAATACTCTAATACAGCAATTACTCTTTGAATTCACGACTGTTTTGAGAACATATCGTCTATTAGATGATTATCAGATCAAAAGGTTTAATGCTCAAAAATAAA
>CAZILN010000206.1:0-2995 GCA_964540005.1 uncultured Bacteroidaceae bacterium
AGACTGTCACGGTTACGATGATGATTATGCCCAGTATCATTTTGAAGAGATCCTCGAGGAATATGAGCAGAGCATTCATTATAAAGCCAATCCGGATGAGTTCAGTTGTTGGAAATGCCATCCTCATTCCTATCATATAAGTATAAGGAATACAGAAAACCTGTCAGAAACCATAATTTACGACAACGCAATATGTCTTTCCTGTCATGCTGATTTCAGTAAATTTCAGCTCCTTTCGGTAAGGGACGAGATCAATATCCTTCAGACGCATGACTGGCTGCCCAACCAGTCGCTGCATTTTAAAAATGTAAGATGCATTGAGTGCCACACCCAGATCAACGACAGCATCCTGGTTGCTCACCTCGTATTGCCAAAAGAGCAGGCAGTAAGAAATTGTACTGAATGTCATTCGAGCAATTCCATCCTTATGGCTACTTTATATAAGTTCCAGTCCAGGGAAGCAAGAAGTGAATATGGGTTTCTGAACGGGGCAGTTATGAAAAATGCCTATGTCATAGGGGCCAACAGAAATTACTGGCTGAATGTTATAAGTGTGGTCATTTTCGGACTGACTTTCCTCGGGATTTTCGTCCACCTGTTTTTCAGAATCAGATCAAAAGCTAAATAATATACCAGACATGTTTTATCATTATCCTGCATTTATACGACTATGGCACATTCTTAATGCTTTGTTCTTCCTTGTCCTGATAGCTACAGGGCTGAGTATGCAATATTCCAACCCGGAGAACCCGGTAATTTCCTTTCCATTGTCGGTCAAGATGCACAACATATGTGGTATTGGATTATCAATTAATTATGTGCTCTTTTTCCTTGGCAACCTGATCTCAGGTAATGGAAAGCATTACCGGATGGAGATAAAAGGGATGGGGACCCGTCTCAGGAAACAGGCTCAGTATTACCTGATAGGGATCTTTAAAAAGCAAAAAGCACCCTTCCCGGTTACTGAAACCAGGAAGTTCAATCCGCTTCAGGCTTTTACTTATATGCTGGCGCTTTATATGGGAGTCCCGGTACTTATCATAACCGGCTGGGGATTGTTATTTCCCGATGCAGTGCTTCACAGCTTTTTCGGGATCAGCGGGATACTGCTGACTGATCTGTTTCATGTAATAGCAGGCTTCCTGTTATCAGTATTTATGTTTGTACATATATACCTCTGCACCTTGGGCACCAAGCCCGGAAGTAATTTCAGGTCCATTCTGACCGGATGGCACGAAATTCATTAAGCGCATAAATTCTCAAATAACATATTGGTATGACGAAAAAGAAAGAAAGCAGTTCTAGGAGAGATTTTATCAAAAAAAGTATGCTGGCAGGCTTGTCCTCGGCTGCCGGAATCACTGCCGGAAGCATGATCTCACAGAAAGCCGTTGCAGCTCCCGGGTCAGGGGAGAAGACTAAAGTCCTGACAACCGACGGCAAGCTGGTAGAGGTAGATAACTCCATGATCAGTGTTCCTGAAAATTCAGAACATATAGGCAGGAAAGAATCAATGAAAGGTCTTCCTGACAGGGAATTTGTCATGGTGATCGACCTTGCCAAATGTGCCAATGCCCGCAAGTGTGTTGACGCCTGCCAGGAAGGGCATTACCTTCCCAAAGATCACGAATGGATCAAGCTTTATTACCTTCAGGATGCACCTAACAGTGCTCCCTACTGGTTCCCGCGTCCCTGTTTCCACTGCGATAACCCCATGTGCGTCAGTGTTTGTCCTGTAGGTGCCACCTATAAGAGATCAGACGGAATTGTCCTGGTGGACAATGAAAGATGCATAGGATGTAAATTCTGCATGACCGGTTGTCCTTATTCTGCAAGGGTTTTTCACTGGAAAGAACCGGAGGTAAAACAACCCGATACAGAGTATTCACCTGAAACAAATGTACCTGCCAAGGAAGGGACTGTTGGCAAGTGCGTCTGGTGCGCTGATCTTCTGCGAGAAGGTAAATTGCCAAGATGTGTCACAGCCTGCCCCATGGGAGTTATTTATTTCGGGGACCTTGTGGAAGATGCTGTTACCAACGGGACAGAAACAGTCAGGTTCAGCAAGCTAATGGAGGAGAGGGCAGGATACAGGTACAGGGAGGACCTGGGTACGCACCCATCAGTATACTATCTTCCCCCAACCAACAGGATGTTTCCGGTGGAACGGGGACTTGAGGGACAGGATGAGGAAATTAAGAAAAGATACGAGGATCGCATCTCAAAATAATTATAAAGAAATAAGTCCATTACTATAAACCTGCCAATACAGTATTGAAATAATATCGAATACAGATGAGTACTTTCAAACAGGAAACATTATTGCAGAAATTCAAACCTTTCCTCGAGACAACCAGCAGGTCATGGTACCTGATCTTCGCCGGACTGTTGGTTGTTTTCGGGATAGGTATCGCAGCCCTTGTAAGGCAGATCACCGGTGGACATATAGTAACCGGTATGCGCGACAATGTAGTTTGGGGCGTGTACATTGTGAATTTCATTTTTTTTATGGGATTGAGTTATGCCGGAGCATTGCTTTCAGGTGTATTGCATCTCTTTAAATCAGAGTGGAGAAAACCCATTATACGGATGGCCGAGCTGATAACCGTAATCTCACTGGTTATTGGTCCGTTTTACATTTTTTTCTGTATCGGCCGGCTGGATCGCTTGTATTACCTGTTCATTCACCCCAGGATACAGTCCCCCATCACCTGGGACGTAATCGGTATTTCAACGGACCTTTTTGGCTGTTTTATATTCCTGTATTTATCCTTTATTGAGGATTTTGCCATTTTAAGGGACCAGACCCAGATTAAACTGAAGCCATGGAGACGTAAAATGTACCGGGTCCTTGCACTTGGATACCGGGGAACACCTCAACAGCAAAAGGCAGTAAGGGTATCCAGGACAATCATGGCGGCCATGATCATTGCGATAGCCATCATAGTTTATTCGGTTTTAGCCTGGATCTTTGGAGTTACCCTCCAGCCGGGCT
>CAZILN010000207.1:0-6366 GCA_964540005.1 uncultured Bacteroidaceae bacterium
AAGGCATGAATTGGGAAACAGGGTCCGTCACCAGATCAGGATAATCCCGGAACTGGTTTTTATCCTCGATGACTCCCTGGATTACATAGATAATATTGAAAGCCTGCTAAAAAAATAGGAATAAATTATAACAAGTGAAACCCCATACTTGATCCATTGACAGATCAATGATTAAATACAATATTATCAAATGAAGTATGATCCCATAAAAAGCGGGCTGGGCAAAGTTTTTAATGCAACGCCTTTTCTCAGGGTACTTTTTTACAAATTACTGGACCTCTTATTATTAAGGGCGTGGTATATCAGGAGAGAACTGCGAAAAGCCAGGAAGGTCCTGGGTGAAGAAGCCAGGGTACTGGATGCCGGATCGGGATTCGGACAATACAGTCATTTCATGTCGGGATTATCAAAGGGATGGAAGATCAAAGGTATTGATCTGAAATCCGAGCAAATAGATGACTGCAACAGCTTTTTTACACGCATAAAACGCAATGGAAGGGTTACTTTTGAAACCGCGGATCTGACAAAATTTGTAGAAAAGGACAGTTATAACCTTATTTTGTGCGTGGATGTAATGGAGCACATCCTGGAAGATGAACAGGTTTTCAGAAATTATGCTGAATCTACAAGGAACAATGGCATTTTACTTATCTCAACCCCTTCCGACCAGGGAGGTTCAGATGTTCATGATGATCATGATGAATCATTTATAGAAGAACATGTACGTGATGGTTACAACATCGGGGATATAGAAGATAAACTGAAAAGATCCGGGTATACAGATGTGGATGCAAGATATTCATATGGCATACCGGGTAAACTTTCCTGGAAAATATCAATGAAATATCCCATTATCCTATTGAATACCTCTAAATTATTTTACCTCATTATCCCTGTATACTACCTGGTTCTCTATCCTTTTGCATTTATCCTTAATCTGATCGATATCAGCAGGAGGCATAAATCAGGAACTGGATTGATCGTAAAGGCAGTGAAACGTATTACAGAATGAACCTTTCGTTCTACATAGCTAAAAGGTATCTCTTCGCAAAGAAATCCCGCAATGCCATTAATATTATTTCAGGAATATCAGTAGTGGGTGTTGCCATAGGTACCATGGCTCTCATTGCTGTACTCTCAGTCTTTAACGGATTTGATGATCTTATCAAATCACTGTACAGTTCATTCGATCCCGATATCAAGATCACTGCCAGTGAAGGGAAGACATTTGTTCCATCAGGATCAGAATTTGAGGCACTCAGATCTCATCCGGGTGTACTGGTACTCTCAGAGGTACTGGAAGAAAATGCCCTGCTCAGGTATGGTGACCGTCAGTATATTGCTACCGTAAAAGGAGTTGATGAAAATTTTCAAAATGTGACAGGGATTGATACTATGATTGTAGACGGCAGCTACATGCTTTCCAATAATGGTGAGATAGCTGCTGTTGTTGGCCAGGGAATAGCATATTATCTGGCTATAGGGCTAAATTTTCTGAATCCCGTCAATATCTATGTAATCAGAAGGTCTGCCAGGTTTTCCATGAACCCTGAACAGGCTATCAGGCGTAAGTTTATTTTCCCCTCAGGAATTTTCAGCATCGAACAGGAGCACAATTCAAAATATATACTGGTCCCCATTGAATTTGCCAGGAACCTGCTGGAATTTGAAGAAGAAGTTAGCTCGCTGGAACTAAAGCTGAATCCTGCTTTTGACCCTGACCAGGTTCAATCAGACCTGGGCTCTATTCTCGGGGATGAATATGCAGTTAAAAACAGGAACGAACAAAATGAGTTGTTTTACAGGATCATGAAATCCGAGAAGTGGGCTATATTCTTCATTCTTACCTTTATCCTTATCGTAGCTTCATTCAATATCATCGGATCCCTGACCATGCTCATCCTCGATAAAAAAGAAGATATCAGGACCCTAAGGAACCTCGGGGCTTCACAAAAACTGATGAAAAGGATATTCCTCATGGAAGGATGGCTTATCTCAATCCTGGGTGCTGTTATTGGTTTGATCATCGGGTCGGCTATTGCATGGTTGCAGGCAGAATTCGGTATCATTAAGCTGCATGGTTCCGGATCATTCATTATCGATGCCTATCCTGTAGTTATTATTATAAGCGATATCCTAAAAATCTTCCTGACTGTACTGTTCATAGGCTTCCTGGCTGCATTGATCCCCACGAGGTATATTTCATCAAGATATCTGCTGTCCGGGGACTGATTCACGGTCCTTACTTTCGAAAGCAACCATTTCTTAGGACATAATGTCCTCTAAATAAACCAGATCGGTAAAGAAAAGGTGATTTAAATCATCCTTTTTATTTAACTTTTATCATTGTTATTAACATTATTACAAACGATTAATACACTATCTTTAAAGATTTAGGAAGTGTAAAGAGTAACCAAAACCGACAAAAACTGGGCGACCATACATAAAATAACATGTTCCGTCTGCGGTCATATATCATTAGCGTTATTCTTGCGTTCACTGCACTATCTAATACTTGGGCAGCGGATTTTTCATTTGATCTTGAAAAAACAGATATTACCTGTTTTGAAGGAAGTGACGGTACAGCAACCATCACTAATATCATTGGTGGAATTGCACCTTTTACATATCAATGGAAATATAATGATTTCAATGATATTGTCGGAGAAACAGACAGTATCATAACCAGTTTACCCGAGGGTACCTACCACATTGAAATAAAGGATTCCGAGGGAACACCAAAAGTAAAGTCCTTTTCTATCCTACCAGGACCCAATATAATAATCTACAGTATCACAAATGTTGATGTAAGCTGTTTTGGTGATACAGATGGTTCAATAACTGTTGGGGCTTCATCAACAAGAAATTTAGAGTATTCTACTGACAGCGGATATACTTACGGTTCAAGCAGTGTATTCACAGATAAAGCACCGGGAGATTATTATTTGTTCGTCCAGGATGAAGAGGGATGTATAAAAGAATATGAACTTAACCCAATAAAAATAGGAGAGCCAACACCAGTAACGATCACTTTAGAAGGTACTTCCGTACTCAGCCTTACCTGTTATGGTGATACTGACGGTGCAATTGATATAACTGCAGGTGGCGGAACGCCTGGCTACTCCTATGACTGGACGGGACCAGGTGTTTTAGAAACAACTGAGGATATCAGCTCGCTGGGGGTTGGAGAGTATTTCGTCACAGTTACTGATGCCAATCTTTGCGAGGAATATGATTCATTTACTGTGAGTTCACCTCCTGAAATCATCATCCAGATTGATTCAGCCAATGATATTTCCTGTTTCGGACAGGTTGACGGATCTATCTACGTATCCGTAAGCGGCGGGGATCCGAAACCCGGCCCGACTTATGATTATGAATGGACCAGGGATCTGGTGGGAGGAATTATTTCAACGGATGAAGATATTTCTTCTCTGGTTGAAGATAAGTATTACCTGGCTGTAACTGATGAAGCAGGTTGTGTGGAAAACTCAGGAGCCATAGCCATCGATGAACCGGATGCCATCACTGTGACCAATGATGATACGGTTCATGTCAGCTGTTTCGGTGGCAGCGACGGGGAGATTTCGGTTACGATAAGTGGCGGAACAGCTCCTTATACAGCCGAGTGGAGCGGTCCTGGCAGTTTTACTTCCGCTAGCCAGGACATCATCAGTGGACTCAAAGCTGGAAGTTATTCACTGCTGGTTACGGATGCCAGCGGATGTACATACAATCATCCGGCGATTACCATCACTCAGCCTGCTGCTATTGTAATAAGTATTGAAGGCACCTCAAATTTAGATCTTTCTTGTTTTGGTGATACCGACGGCAGCATTGACATCAGTGTTTCGGGTGGAACTCCCGCTTATACATACTCCTGGACCGGACCGTCCTTTTCATCTGCAGATGATAGTATCAGTTCATTAGGTGGGGGTGAATATACCCTGATCGTTACTGATAACATTAGTTGTAAGGCCTATGATACCGTAACGATCACTGAACCGACACAAATCAATATCCAGCTTGATTCAGCCAACGATATCAGCTGTTTCGGGTTGGGTGATGGTTCTATAGGTATAACAGTCAGTGAAGGTACACCAAAATCAGGACCTCCATATCTTTATTCATGGACCAGTGATCTCGGTCCCACTTATAACACAGAGGATATCTCGGATCTTGAGAACGATAATTATTACCTGGAAGTTACTGATGAGAATAATTGTACTGCCAGTACCGGGGCCATTTTCATTGATGAACCTGATGCCCTTACGGTGGTTACTGACAGTACAAAAGATGTATTATGTTACGGCGAAAGTACGGGAGCTGTTTATGTAGACATCACGGGGGGGATAACGCCTTACGTCATTGAATGGACCGGACCGGGAGGATATACTTCATCTGATGAAGATATTACAGACATTACTGCCGGAAATTATTCACTCCTGGTAACTGACGCCAATAACTGTACTTATTCACATGGACCGGAGGCTGTAATTGAACCTGCTGAACTGATCCTTACTGCTGATTCCTCTTTTAATATCAGCTGTAACGGTTCAACAGACGGTTCGATCTATACGACAACTACCGGGGGTACGCTTGCCTACAGCTATTCCTGGACGAGTACGGGGGGGTATACTTCCTCAGATCCTGATTATATTACCGGACTGCCGGCCGATGATTATACTCTGGTTGTTACTGATGGTAACCTGTGTACAGATACAGGTGTTATATCAATTACCGAGCCATTGCCCCTGTCAGTTAGTATTGATTCTGCTTCTTCCAAGCTCGCCCTGGATTGTTATGAAGACACCGACGGAAACATAAACATCACCGTTTCGGGTGGTACTCCAGGATACAGCTATTCCTGGACAGGACCCAGCTTCACATCCGCAGATGAGGATATCAGTTCTCTTGAAGCGGGTGATTACACACTGACTCTATCTGATACCAATTCCTGTACCCTTGCTCCCCTTACTATAGAGATTACAGAACCTGCCCTGCTGGATCTGACACTGACATCTGCCGAGGATATATCATGTTATGGTGCAGGGGACGGCAGGATCATTACCTCTGTGACAGGTGGCACCCAGCCGTATACATATGCCTGGACCGGACCGGGCAGCTATATTTCCAGTGATGCAGACTCAATTGTTAACCTTCAGTCCGGGGATTATGATTTGGTCTTATCAGATACCAAGGGATGCAAAGATTCCATACCCACGACGGGAATCTCAGAACCCGATTCTATTTCAGCCTTAGTTGCTACCGGGTCCAAACTACTACTCGGTTGCTCCGGTGATACAGACGGCAGGATCAATATATCTGTTACAGGAGGAATCGGTTCACTTTCCTATTTATGGTCCGGTCCCAATGCATTTACATCCATCAGTAAAAATATCGCCGGTCTCAAGGCCGGTGATTATGATCTGATTATTACTGATTCTGACGGATGCATCAGAAGCTATTCTCCCTTTGCAACAATAACTGAATTACCTCAGTTATTCCTAACGCTTGAAAAAATAAATGTCAGCTGTGCCGGCATTAACGACGGATCAATAATTGCGCATGCTACCGGAGGAACACCGGATTATGAATTTTCACAGAACGCATCCATTTGGAAATCCGACAGTGTTTTTTCTGATCTGTTCCCGGGGGCATATATAATTTTTGTCAGGGACCAGAATATGTGTCAGACCTATTATACCGTGGTAATTGATCAACCTGCAAATCTGTATATAGCCAGTGAATTAAAAGTAGATTCCAATATTATTTGTTTTGGTGACAGCCATGGTGAGATCACCATTAATGCTGGAGGTGGTACAGCTCCCCTGCAGTATTCTATTGACAGTGGAAAAACATATTCATCCACCAATTATTTCACTGATCTCTCTGCTGGCGATTATAAAACCATTGTAATAGATGCCAACGGATGTACCAAACCAGGTAATAATAATATAATTACTCAGCCTCCCCAGATCATCATAACAACTTACAACCAGGATGATATCACCAGTTGTTCATATGCCGAAGAAGGCCAGATATTCATCCAGGCATCTGGAGGGGAAGAACCTAAAAGCTATATCCTTGATTCTTCAATTACAAAAACAATCGGGCTCTTTGAAAACATCCGTGCAGGTCCGCACCTTATTCAGATTGAGGATGACAAAGGTTGCGTAAAGGACACAAATGTCATCATTACTGCTCCTCCTCCCCTTGTTTATGACAGTACAGAAATTATAGATGTCACGGGCTGTTTCGGGGATGCTACCGGTGAAATATTTGTTCTGGGAACCGGAGGGACAGGTTCCCTGCAGTATTCTCTAAATGGAGGAGCATTGCAGGATCCTGGCAAGTGGACATCCC
>CAZILN010000208.1:0-8584 GCA_964540005.1 uncultured Bacteroidaceae bacterium
GTATCCTATTATTCTTGATTTTAGCAATTCATTCTCTAAAGCTTCTTTAAATTCTGTTAGTATGAATCTTCGCGCTTCTTTTCTCAATTTTTTATCAACCTGAGTATAACTGATAGATTCATTAAATCCTAAATATTTATAATCTAATATTATATCGATATCTTCAGAGAATCGTTCTATGAGTTGCCAGCCCTTACTTAGAGATGTTCCCCCTTTAAAAACTAAATGCTCGGAAAAGTGTAATCGGAAGATTATTTTCAGCATAAGAGTAACCCACCAGTCCTTTTCTACTGCTGCAGGTGGAATGCCTTCTATATTACTTATTTGAGTGAATATATTTATTCGTTGTTCTTCACTTAATTCAAGGAATCTATTCATGTTTTAGGTTCATTGTGTATCGATAATAGTATCCGGGCTATCCATGCAGGAGCGAGATTAGCATCATGCCTGATTGTAGAGGATTCTTCGTGTTCCAGTAGCTTGCGAATATGGTTGATTTGTTCCTGAGTAACATCATCTTTACCTATTTCCTTCAGAGCCTGAATTACCAGGCCAGCCAATTCACTTCTGATTGCTAAATTCTTTGGTGTAGTATTTTTAAATTTTATAGTCCTTTTACCAATCTGAATTTTTCTGGGAGCACCATTAGTTAGATATACTAAATTCATTGGTACCTGCTCTGATAATCCTAATTTATTCAGTGCCTGTATACCCGTTGGAATTATCTGAGCTTTGTCCCTTTTGGCAATAGCATGAGCAATCTCTTCAACGGATGGATATAGAATTCCTAGATCATCATCAATTTTAGGATATAAATATATACCATGCGCGAGCCTTATAAGGATTTTCTTTTTTTCTAACCTGAGCAATGCTTTCTTAACATTTTCAATGTTACTGAGATTAGTGAAATCGCCAGGGAATATAATTTTTCCCCTACCTTTCGTCATTATTACTTTTAATATTTGATCCTGAACGGACATAATGTGATAAATCAAAAATATTTGTCCCAAATTTAGCAAATATTTGGGACAATAAAATCTCCGCACTCCTTATTTGTCAAGCCTTAGAAGGTATCCAAGTTTATAAAGATCAAAGAAAAACATATCGGGTTTCTTTCCCAGGAGGCTGCGTTCAATGGCGGGACGCATCAGCGGGAACAACCACCTGATCAGGATTGCCAGTCCGGTCTTCCGGCACAGGACATATGACCTGGCTATCCTGATCTTATTAATAATGGAAGCATAGTTCTCATCCATCAGCAGGACCTTAAGGCTTTCCAGGGCCTTCAGTGATTTTGCAATAAATTCCTTGCTGGTCTCCAGCCCGGTATGTATCAGCTGGTTATCTATATGCCTGATCTCATATCCTTTGCCTGCCAGCATCAATCCGAATATGGTGTCTTCATGGCCGTATTCCCTGATCTCCCGGGGGAATGGATTTTCGAGGAAAATGGAACGCTCGATGAGAAAATTGAAGGCAGAGAATGCGGTTCCGGGATCCTTGTTGCGGAAAGCAGCAGATCTTACTTCACGTTTCCATCCGTAAAACCAGCGTAAAAAATATCGCCGATCCGCCGGAGGGGTATCCGAGTAGGCTGTACCCCCGCATACTGCCAGTTTTCCAGTACAACACTCAAGGTATTGTTCAATGAAATCACCGCAAGGAACTGAGGCATCACAGTCAATAAACAGCAGGTATTCATACCGGGCCGTCCGGGCCAGAAAATTCCTGTTGCCCGAACGCTTCAGGTTCATCTCCTGTTGCACATACCTGACGTTTTCCAGCTTCGCTACCTGCCTGTTGGCCTTACAGTATTTTTCTTCCGATCCGTCATCTGAAACGATGATCTCGAAAGGCCGTCCTGATAACGAAGCCTGCCTGTTCAACTCGGTTGTCAAATCCGCAATAAAATAATTATATGTGGGTATCAGAATGGACAGCATACTGTTTCAAATGTAAAAAATAAATCCCGCACAATAGCTTATCGTACGGGATGAAAATCGCTTTATCTGATATGCCTTTCCTGTCAGCCGGTCTTAGTAGGTATCTCGTCGTTGTCTTTAATAATGACCGCAAAAATAAACAGGATGACAGCAGCAGCAGCGAAGATGACCATCAGGGAGACAAACATCTTCCTTATAATATCATCAAGATCTATCACGTCCCAGATTCCAAGCAGGGCGATAACAGTGAACAACAGCACCATTAAGATCAGTATGTAAGAAATAATTTTTTTAACTGAATTTGCCATGGTATAGTATTTTTATGGTTTAGTTCCTCAGATGTAAAGTTAATTCATAAATATTATAAAATTCAAGAGCACCGTCATTTTTTTCCAGCGTCCATGAGGTATGTCCTTCTTTCTTATTGACGATTATCTTTAATGCTTCGTTACAGCTGAAGTCAACAGAATATCCCAGGCGCTCGAGGGCCCTGGCCGTCCATTGCATCTCCATGCCTTCTACACCGCGCAATCCTACTGAGTTTGATGGCTCCCGGGGACGAATGAACTGTCCGGTTTCAGGATCGAAAATAATATCCGAATCTGAGGAAAGGGAGCCGATCTCTTCCTGGAGGACCAGGTCCTCAGGCGATCCGTCAATTATTCCTTTATCCCTTATGATCCAGAACCGGTCAGCATACCTGAAAGCGATCTGAATATCATGGCTTGACAGTATCACTGTCTTGTTGAGAGGGGGTCTTGACAGCTGGTGCAACAGGTGCAGTACCTCAAAACGGTGGATGACATCGAGAAAGGCAGTGGGTTCATCCAGAATGATGATCTCAGTGTCCTGGGCCAGTGCTCGCGCTATCATAGCTCTCTGGCGTTCGCCGTCACTGATCTGGCTGAGTTTCCTGTGCTTTATTTCATTCAGTCCGGTTAACTGAATAGATTGCTCTATCATTTCCTGGTCTTTCCCTGACAGCCTGCCCAGCCAGCTGGTATGCGGTATCCTTCCCAGGCTTACCAGTTCAGATACATCCAGGTTAGCCGCCCCAAGTCTTTCAGTTGATACATAGCCCACCATCATTGACAGCTGATGTTTAGTATACCGGGAGATACTTTTCTGATTGAAATATAAATCCCCTGCAAGGTGAGGGATGAGGCCCACCATTGTTTTAATCAGGGTGGTTTTTCCTGATCCGTTCCTTCCTGCAATAACGACCAGTTCCCCTTTACCCACAGAGGTTTCCAATTGTTGAAGGACAGCTATATTTTCCGGGACGGCCCTGAAGCCGGCATCAAGTCCGGAAAGTTTTATGACTTCTTTTTGCTGCATATCAGACAGCATAAAAATGTTTGTTTTTCAGGATGATCCAGATAACCACCGGGATCCCCAGTAAAGCAGTTACGGAATTTATAGGTATAATAATGTCAAGTCCCGGCATCTGGGCAATAATATCCGCCACCAGTATTATACCCGATCCTATCAGGACAGACCCGGGAATTATAACAGCATGCCTGGCCGTACGGAAAATAATTCTGGCAACATGCGGGACAATGATGCCTACAAAACCTATGGGACCGCAAAAGGCTGTCACTGTTCCAGCCAGCAGGCTGGTACTGGTGAAAACCAGTATCCTGGTCTGCATGACCCTGATCCCCATTGACCTGGCATAATCCTCCCCTATCAGGAAAGCATCGAGGTTTTTCATATTTATGATGAGCAGCAACAATCCTGCGATCACACAGATTCCCATAATAAGCAATTGATCCTTATCGACATTTCCGAGGCTGCCAAGAGTCCATACCACAAAGGTCTTCAACATGGCCTCATCGCTGAAATACTGCAGTATGCTGACAATGGCAATTGTTATGCTCCCGAATAAGATGCCCAGGATGAGTATGGTCATCACATCCCTGATCCTGAAGCTAACCAGCAGGATTATCAGGAGTACAAGTCCCGAACCCAGCCAGGCTGCTACCACAACCGACCAGTTATTCAGCCCGGACTGCAATGAAAACAGCCGGGATGCTGCGGTTGTCATCACCAGGATGGCTACTCCCAGGCTGGCCCCTGCACTGATACCCAGCACATAGGGTCCTGCAAGTGGATTCCGGAATATGGTCTGCATCTGCAAACCACTGGCTGATAATGCTGTACCGGCCAGGACAGCAGTAAGCACCTTTGGTAATCTGAATTGGTGAATGATCACCGAAAACTCGTTCCGGGGATCGAGATTGTTAAACAGAAGCCCGATTGATTCAAGAGGAGGTATTCTGACGGAACCTGCCAGGATATCAAGAAGGGCTACGAGCAGCAGGATGAGAGCAAATAACAAGAGTATCAGTCCGGTCTTACCCTGCTTCATGCCTGGTTTATTTTTCAATGCTGTGGGCCAGTTCTAATAATTTACCCAGATCAGCCCTTATCTTCCTGTAGTGATTCCCCAGTTTCTTTGAGTCTTCTCTATCTTCGGGATTATTGCTTCTCCGGATCAGTTCATTCCTCATACGTATCACGTCCTTGATTACTTTGTCAACCTGGCCTGCATTTTCCGGATTGATGTGTTTGAAAGAGAAACACTGGTTAATCAGTTCGAAGCTTTTCTGATTAATTTCATTCTTTAATTTCCTTACGCTAGCCATGAGAAATGATTTGTTTATTCACGATAAATTTAAAGAAAATCAGCGTAATACCTGCATCAATTTTTAAAATGCTGATTAGCATAGGGATTTGCACATAATTTTTGATTATTATTAAGGTATAAACAAACTTGATAAGGAAAATGAAACGAACAAATACCAGAATCAGACTCCTGACCCTCATCGTGTTTCTTCCGCTCAACCTTGTAGCGAGTTCCCAGTTTGTATGGCCCGATGGTGCAAAGGCAGCCGTTTGTCTGACCTATGATGACGGACTGGACTGCCACCTGGATGTTGCAGTTCCGCAACTTGATGAGTTCGGGTTCAAGGGCAGCTTCTATTGTACCGGCAATTCCCCCAGTCTCTACCACAGGATGGATGAGTGGCGGCAGATCACAGTGAAGGGACATGAACTGGGGAACCATACCCTCTTCCATCCCTGTGACCAGTCGAGGCATGATTTCGTTAAGGATGAATTCGATCTTAACACATACAGCCTTAACCGGCTCTACCAGGAATTAAATACTGCCAACACCCTTTTGAAAGCTGTGGATGGCAAAGAAAAAAGAAGCTTTGCATACACCTGTGGTAATTTTATTGCTGCTTCAGGTATAGATTTTTCTGACTCAATAAAGCACATGTTCACCTCTGCAAGGGGTGCTGACCCCGCTGTTCCTGATGATATGACAGGTTTCAACATATACAAAACACCCAGCAGGGGTGTCAGCGATCCTTCAGCAGAGGAACTGATCGCCTATGTTGAGCAGGCCAGGGAAAAAGGGACCATTGCCATTTTCATGTTTCACAGTGTAGGCGGAGGGTATCTGAATGTCGGGGCAGGGGAACACCGGGAATTATTACAGTACCTGGAAGATAATAAACAGGATTACTACTGTGCCACCTTCATGGAAGTAATGGATTACATCAACCAGCAATCCGGGAAATAGTAGCTGAGCCTTCCTCAGAAGTTTCTCTCTCAGATAAACAACAATCACCTGCCGGCAGCCTGGCTTCCCAGCTTCCTGTAATAAATTCTTTGATGAGCCTGCAGCAGGGCCGGGTGAAATATACTGATCAGGTCGGCCAGTATCAATTCGGGATGGCAGACACCTGATTCCCAGTAGTCATTTCCCCCGTGCTTATTCAAACGCGCATCATTGTTGTAAACCTGGCCCTCAGCCACTGCCTGTAATCCTCCCAGGCGTGAATCCGCGCTTACGATCTCCCCTATGGACAAGGCAGATCCGGGGTTGATCCAGATGTCAGCCTTACCTGCAGTATTATATACGGCTTCTATATCAAGGGGGATGGCCTCGAAGGATGAATTATCCTTCCATAAATAATCCCCTCCGGCATCCTTTATAAACTGTGCGGCAAATGATCTTCCCCCGGGAACCCACCAGGCATCCTTCCATGGCAGGCCTGATAAAACTGTGGGCTTTCCCGTCATGCCGGCAGTCAGTTCGGTAAGAGATTCATATGTCTTCCTGGTCTCCCCGAAAATACTGTCCGCCCTTTGGGTCATATCGAAAAATGCAGCAAAAAACCTGATCCACTCTGCCTTCCCAAGCGGGTGCTTTTCCAGGTATTCTGAAATGATGACAACAGGGATGCCCATCTTGCGGAAATGGCTGATATGGTTATAGATCTCACCGGTAACCCCGTATACAAAGACAACATCTGGCTGCATGGAGATAATCAGCTCATAATTAAGACTCTGGTCGTATCCTATATCCCTGATGCTTCCGTTCTCTATCTGTTTCCCCAGTTCACTGTCGAAGATATACCGTCCTCCAGAAACACCCCTGATACTATTAGATTGTCCCAGCTCATTCAGGAAAGACACATGTGTAGTAGAAGTGACTACCACTTTCTTTACCGGGATCAGAACTGTCTGTTCATCCTCAGGGGAATCCGGATCCGGGATATTTACCGGTTCAGGTGTTTGCCGTTCGGGTCCTGTTTTTCGCTTCAGCACATAGCGAAAACTAAGCCTTTCAGATTGTTGCCATGGGCTCAGTACCGTCAGTACCAGTTCATCCCCTTCCTGCCGGATCTTAAAATTTTCGGCATAGGAGTTTTCATTATCCCGTACTTTGTTATTGGTCCGGTTCCCGGATCTGTCCGGACTTGATATGCCCGGACCTGTTTTTTCCTGATTTGATATGTCCTGACCGGACCTGTCCGGGACCTTGCAGGACTGTATTGAAACAGCCAGGAACACAATACTGCAGATTAATGAGCGCAGCAGGATGAAGTTATTTATGATTCCGTTCAAAGGAATTACTGTTTGGAGATAAGGCACCTGGAAGCTTTACCATTCATATGGACTACCAGTACATACAATCCTCCGGTTTGTTCTGACAGGTCTATATGCATACTCCCCGGAGCATGTGTTCTGGACGAATAAACTACTTTCCCGTCAATGGAATAAACCATGACGAGGGCTCCCTGTCCGCTGTGTTCCGGGACATCCAATGTGAATAATCCTGAAGAGGGATTGGGATATACCCTTAATCCAGGTTCTGAACCGGGTACAATGGCATCGGTGATCAGGGGATCCAGTCCATCCAGCACCATTACTCCGGTACTGTCCGGATCCAGCCAGGCTTTTAACTGTTTATTTGTTTCTTCATTATAATCCCAGGCATAACTGAACCTGGTATAGTAATCATTCACATTACTGGCGCATGTTGCCTCTCCCCCGGTCAGGCTGCCTATGATCCTGTGCTGGGGGTCAAAGAGGGGACCGCCGGATGAGCCTGGCTGTGTGGTTCCCATATCCCATTCCACAATTCTCCAGTGTGAATACAGAACATACTGCGGGTAATAATCAGCCTCATGATAACCGTTCTGGGGTGCATCGTAATCGAATGTTATCTTCTTTACATCACCCCTCGGGTGGTGTATGCTGATCGTCTGTGAAGGCGCTTCTTCAGAACGGTTCCAGCCGGCATAATATACATTGAAACTGTCGGGTGGAATGACGCTCAGCTCGACCAGTGCCATGTCGATGCTGTCTCCCCCTGCCAGTTTGGTGGATCCGCTGATAGAATGATCCGTGTAGCCAATCAGGCTATCGCAATCACACTCAGAGCACTCATAATTAAAATAGAAAATGGCATCCTTGGGGTATACACGGGAAGGCTCATAAAAACTATGATCGGACATGTACACATAGGGAGCACCATCGTTGCGGGCATTGTTTATCAGACAGCCTGAACAAAGTTGAACGTTTTCAATTATTATTCTGCATACAGCACGTTTGGTATCCTGCCAGTCCTGTCCGGCATCACAATTAATATCCACATTGCAGGTGTCTGCCAACCCAAACCTGTCATAAGGGTCTGTTTTGTTAAGAAAAATATTCCTGTATGCATGGGCCACGGAACCCACCCTCAATTTTCCATATTGCCTGTTCAGGTTTTTGGGAACCTCCATCTGTAAGGTAATTTCATCGCCCGGCATGTGCGAAACTGCAAGCCTGCCCCAGGCTTTGTTGTTCAGACTTGTATAAGCTCCGTAAACAAGGGATCTGTCATTATTAAATATGAATACCCTGACTCCATCCACCAGTTCGTATTCACTGAATACCAGGCCCACAGATAGTGCATCGCGTGCCAGGATCTTCACCTGCCAGATGTCGTATCTCCCACCGGACTCATACCAGGTCCCTGAGCTACCGGGATGAATGTCAACTTCGAAGCTGTATGCGAAAGTATATGTTTTGGTTCTTGCTAACCTGTCATTATACGGCCGGTTTAGCAGGTGCTTTTCGGGAAGAGGAGGTAATTCAAAAACCTGTTCGGATTTCAGTTGTTCCTGTTCAGTCCTGAGGGGTTCACCTCCGGAAGATAACTGTGCAATTGAGCTTGTTTGAAACAGTATCAGAATGAATATAAGTAAGATCAGTTGCCGCATGCTGCAAAGTTACATATTAAGACTGAGATATCCGGTTTATTACCTGCGGGTAAAATAAAAATCACCCGGGATAAT
>CAZILN010000209.1:0-6394 GCA_964540005.1 uncultured Bacteroidaceae bacterium
CCAAAGCAGGGGATCCTTTCAGGTTTCAGGAAGAAATTGAAACGGTGGATCAAGCATATTTCGGATTTCCTGCAGTTGAAAACCTGAAAATACTTTTACTGAGGTTTAATAGATCCAATGATGAGCAAAAGACAACAAAGGGTTAGATATCGTTTAGACAGCGGAGGGATCACTCACCTGGAAATGGAAGAGATCCGGGCGATTCTTCGCGCTGCCGATGAGCTTATTGCAACCGGTGGCCGGAGCATATTATCAAAGATACTGAAGGGATCGAAAGACAATAAGGTATTGGAACATGGATTGGATCAATGTCCTGTGTATGGCTTTTACCGGCACTTGACCCTGGTGGAAATATCACACCGGATAGACTTTGCGATACTGAAGGGATACCTTAAAATTGAATACAGCTCCAGGCTTCCTGTTATAGTTTTCACAGAAATGGGCTGGGAGATTGAAAAAGAAACCTATGCGGAGGAATTGTTGCAAAGGCTCAAAGGTCTTCTTAACGGCAATGACTTCAATTTCGTTTCGGAACTGAAGGACAGGAACAGGGGAATGATCCTGCTGCTGATCGATAAAATAAGAAAAACGAACAATCCGGATTTCGTACCCCTGCTGAAAGCCTGGCAGGAAATTGACTACAGAAAAGTCCGGGAGGCCTTACATCAGCTTATCAATGATCTGATACAATAGTAAGGCCTACTTCAGATACTGGTCCATATCATCAAACTTTCCTGTAACTTGCTTTACAAGGTCACGGGCAGTTTCGATATCCAATCCTGCTTTTTTCGCCATTAATTCAATATCCGGTTTGCGGCCGCTATTTATATCGGGAAGAATCATTGCCATAAAGGCATTCAGCTTATCAAGTTCTCCCTGTTCCTCTTTGGAGGGTTCTATATGGAACAGTCCATCATATTCATTCAGGATCAACTCCTTTTTAAGAATGTTTTTTGCTGTCACAAGCATGGAGGTATTCACACGGATAAAGGGTTCATCCGGGAAGCTGTAGCCATAGGCATTGATACCTGACACAAGAGCACGAAATCCCCGGTCTGTCATTGCCGAAAGTACAATTATTTTCTTGCGTTCATCAAAATAGGCATTGGAAAAATGGGGATGCTCTCCCCAGTCATTCAGTGTAAAACGGTAAACCCCTTCAATGTATTCTGACTTGAAACTTTTCTTTAACTCCTTTGTATTGATCTCATCCAGGTCAAACTCAGACATGGCCTGTACCATCTGATCCTTTTTATGAAAAGTCAGCGGATAATTAGCACCCGACAGTAACATTAAATAAGGAATGGGGTTGTTGTCGATATCCTCCTGAATGTCATTTTCATCTTCAATGTCCGGCCTAAGCTCCGTTGCGAAAAAGAATATATCATCCGGATCAAAACCTTTGTAAGCCCCTATGGGGCCAAAGCTCTGCCAGCACATTCCGTTAAACCCGATCAGGTTTAGCCAGAGAACAGGACGTTCCTTTTGAGTAAGCTGAGTGATCCCGGGAGAAAAGAGTGTGTACTGCTCTCCGGACAGAATATCCTCCATTTCGAAGAAATCCTCCTCAGGCTTTTCGATGATTACACTGAAACTAAATCTCCAGGCTTGCTTTGCATTCGTTTGGAGATAATCCATTTCCTCCGTGTTGAGCTTCTTGAGTGCAGGATGGTTCAGGAATGTATTGATAAGTCCTTTTTTTCTGAATATCCTGTGTGCAATGAATTGTGCCTGCAGCAAGCCGACCCACTCTTTTTCAAATTTCCGGGTCACATGTCTGAATAAATCAAACTGCCGGGTTAGTTTTCGTTCCAGGTTTTGATGGTTTGCAGCATAGCCGATCAGGAACCCATCAATCACACGGCCTGATATCCTGCTGTTCTCCTTACAGATCACCCGGATAGCCTTAAAATCCTTCATCATGAAATATTGTGATTTATTAATATTGTACCCGCAATATACTAATTGAAGTGAATACTATATATAAATAATGATGTAAACCTGATCTGGTCCGGTTATGAGGGAATCCCGTTCCTAGGGTATGATATTTACAGGGGAACCCATCCTGATTCCATGGGCCTGTTAATACAGGTCCCGAGTACCGTTTCTTCATTTACAGATGATGATCCCCCGGTGGGTCTTATTTATTACCAGTTAGGTTTATCGAACCCGGATGGATGTTCACCGACTAAGAAATCAGATACAGATTATAGCTCTTCCATATCCAATATGGAACAGGTGAAAAACACTTTAGGCATTGTACCTCTAAATATAGATGATCCATTCACGATCTATCCCAATCCGGCAGGAACAGATCTGAATATTCAATTACATGCGAACTTTCTATCTCCTGTAAAGTATGAAGTATTCAATTTAGTAGGATCGATGATACTTGAAGGAATAGTACCTGCTGGATCATACAGATTGAATACAAGTTCATACTCAGCCGGTATATATATCCTTAAATTATCAAACCAAACTGCTTCTTACACGGCGCGGTTTATGATTCTGGAGAAGGAATAGGATATTATCCAAATTGGACCATCCGATCAGATGCTCAATTCAGTCACATTTACAGGTTTGCAGAGTGCAGAAGACATGATCCGAACTATTGATTTTGCAGTATTATCCCATCTAAGGTGAGATCTTTCACTGTGTCGTTTCAGATGATGTTTCTGTAAATTGTGGGTGCTAGTGCTGTATTGTGAGCTTTCGAATAACCGTTCCTGAGATAGTCTGCAGCCGGACCAGGTACATACCGTTCTCCCATTCTGAAGTGTTCATCTCATATACATGACGGCCAGGATCAAGATGCCTGTGCACCAGGGATCTGAGTTTATTACCTGTAATGGAATAAACGTTTAGTTCCGTAAATCCGGATGCAGGTAAGTTAAAGACCATGCTGCAAATACCATCCGTAGGATTAGGATAGCAATGGAGGTCTACACCATCTTCCTCAAATGGATAGCTTAAAAATGAAGGCGATCCGACAACTACGTTTTCACAGGCGGTATTTTCCTCTCCCGAAATATCGTCATAAACGGTCAGGCATACTTCGTAGGTGCCGGGGGCACTATAAACATGAGTTGGGGTTGTGGTGGTAGAATCATAGCTGTCATCTCCAAAACTCCATTTATATTTGCTGGCATCTCCCAGGGATACTCCTACATAGTCCACCGGGTAACTCTCTGCTTTTACCACGGTGCTGTCGATGGTATAACCGAAGCCTGCAATCAGCCTTCCTTCCATATTCACGTTAACAAGGGCAAAAACATCACTGATACAACCGGTTGATTGTTTCGTTATTTGCTGGCGTACGGTATAATAACCAGGCTCGGCATACACATTTGCCGGATTTTGCTTTGTTGAGCTCCTGTTATCTCCGAATTCCCAGTACCATTGATCCGGTTTACCCTGTGATTTATCACTATAATTGACAAGCAGTGCATCATCGTTAACAGTGTAAATAAACTTGGCCATGCAATTACCGGCTTCCGGAGTGGCTGCAAAAACCTGTTTGCATGAAGTGTTCTGAACACCTGAAGTCGAATATACGGTAAGGCAGACATTGTAAATACCGCCTCTGGAGTACTGATGAAGCGGGTTGCTGACCGGAGAAGAATATCCATCTCCAAAATTCCAGAAATGTGTCAGACCTTCGCCAAGTGACCTGTCCGCAAATGATACGATATTACTTGCTTCATCGGTGCGGTAAATAAAATCTGCTTCACAATCGATCCCCTGGCTTCCTATCAGAATGACCTTCTCCCGGTAATCCATGCAACCGGAAAGTACGTTGAAGGTATTAAGGCTCACTTTTTGATATCCGGGGAATGGAAAATGATGTACAGGATTTTTTTTGGTTGATATTTTACCGTCACTGAAGATCCAGTAATACCTGATCGAGCTCCCCATTGATTGACTGGTGAAATAGGCAGTATTGGTCAGGGAATCAATAAATACCGTAAAATCAGCGCTGCAATCCACAAGACCGACCTGCACCTGAGTGGAAATGTAATCAATACAGGTTCCGGAGGAATCTGTAACGGTGAGTGATACCTGGTAAAGACCAGGGTTCGTGTACTTATGAAGCGGATCTCTCTCGTTAGATGTGTACCCATCATCGAAGGTCCAGAAATAATCCTTGACGGGGCCCTGGGAAATATCCTCAAGGGAGACGGTCAGGCTGGCCGGATCAACGGAATATTTGAAAAGGGCTTTACAATCAACCTGTCCTACCTGTATCAGTTCGGCGTGGAAATCCATGCAGTTGGCTATGGTATCCCTTACTGAAAGGCTGACCAGATAGTAGCCGGGACTTGCATACTCATGAACAGGATTAACCCGGGAGCCTGAAGTACCGTCACCGAAATTCCAGAAATAGGAATGTGCTGTCCCAGAGGATAAGTTGGTAAAGCTGACCTTCCTGGAAACCGGATCGATAAAGTAGCTGTATGCGGCATCCAGGTTGCAGATCTGGGTACCCACCTTCAATAGCTTACATATTTCAGTGAACTTGCCGGTAGTGTCATTCCTTACTGACAGGCATACAGTATAAGTTCCTGGCTCCTCATAGATGTGGGAGCTGTCTTCTTCACTGTAATCCGTGCCATCACCATATGTCCAGTAATAATCAGTGATAATTCCCGAAGAAATATTGGTAAAGGTAACTTTTCGGGAATCAGGATTGATGAAGTAGGTGAAATCTGCTACCATTGGAACAGAACCTATGGTAATATTCATGCAGGCTTCCGACTGGCATCCGGTAATATTATCCAGTGTAAACAAGCAGACCTGGTAGGAGCCGGGTTCTTTGAACTTATGGTCCACATCCTGGTCGGTTGATATAGTGCCATCGGCAAAATTCCAGTACCAGGATGAGATTGCGCCTGTGGAATTATCGCTGAAATGCAGGAGCAAGCTGTCTGTTTCATTGAAATAGAAGATATAATCCGCGCTGCATTCAGGCGTCCCCACTGTAATCAATTTACAGATCTCAAAGGAACAATCGGAGGTATCGTCATACGCACTCAGACAGATTTCATACTGTCCGGGGTAGGAATAGATGTGTGAGGGGGAAGGGATGTCTGATACAGCCCCGTCGCCGAAGGTCCAGAAATATTCATATTCAGTGGTTGATACCTTCAGCCTGACTTCCTGGGTGATGGAATCTATTTCATAGGTAAAATCGACAGTGATATCGCATGTTTGCACCTGCGGTCCTTTGATTTCAACAGATATGACAAACGACTGTTCTCCCTCATCGGTGATGGTAACTGTGTAGGTCCCCTCATACAGGAAGCTGATATCCTGGGTGAATGCACCGGTATTCCAGTTGTAGGAATAGGGCGGGGTACCTCCCGAAACGCTCAGATCGATCCGGCCATCATGACCGCCAGGTATTGACACGTCTGTCTGGATATAGCTGGCAGTCAGTTTGGGTGCAGGCAGTTCAATCACTTCTACTGTATCACTACCGGTACATCCAAGACTGTCAGTTACCAGCAGCCAGTATTCATCCTGCGTTTTAACAGTGATCCGGTTGGTATCTGTTTCCCCGGTTGACCATTCATATTGGCTGAACCCAAAAGGTGCAGTAAGTATCGTACTATCCCCCGGACTAAATTCAGCAGAATCCGGGAGACCTATTATCAGCATTCCTTCAGGAACTATGTTAGCGCTATCCATAACAGCACATCCGTTCGCATCTGTAACAGAGACAAAATATGTTCCCGGATAAAGACCTGAAATGTCCTCACTGGTAGAGTCGTTTGACCATAAATATGTATATGGAGCTGCTCCCCCGGTTACAGTAAGGTCAATATTTCCGGTTAATCCTGTTTCACAGTTAAAGTTTGTTGTATCCAATTGAATATTTATGGCAGGCAGTTCGATCACTGCTACTGTATCACTACCGGTACATCCATGACTGTCAGTCACAAGCAGCCAATATTCATCCTGCGTTTTAACAGTGATCCGGTTGATATCTGTTTCCCCTGTTGACCATTCATATTGACTGAGCCCGATAGGTGAGGTAAGTATCGTACTATCCCCATGGCAAAATTCCGCGGAATCCGGAAGATCTATTATCAGCATTCCTTCAAGTCCTATGTTAGTACTATCTATAACAGTATATCCATTCGCATCTGTAACAGAGACAAAATATTTTCCGGGATAAAGGCCTGAAATGTCTTCACTGGTAGAGTCATTTGACCATAAATATGTATATGGAGTTGCTCCTCCTGTTACAGTAAGGTCAATATTCCCCGCTGATCCTGTTTCACAGTTAAAGTGTGTTACATCCAGCATTGTATTTATGTCAAAAATTGTGATCATCTTTTCATCGGTGCTGGCAGGCAGACAGCCTGCTTTAACTTCCTGGTAAGCTGTAACA
>CAZILN010000210.1:0-12240 GCA_964540005.1 uncultured Bacteroidaceae bacterium
AACTGCCCGCACTGGTTACTGAGATCATCAAATTGATCTCGGCCACATTACCTGACGATATTGTTATCAGACAATATGTTAAAGCCGAATGTCCGGCTGTATCGGCAGATCCCGCACACCTTCACCAGGTGATAATGAACATATGTAC
Organism: uncultured Bacteroidaceae bacterium; assembly: GCA_964540005.1. Classification (GTDB taxonomy): domain Bacteria; phylum Bacteroidota; class Bacteroidia; order Bacteroidales; family SM23-62; genus CAZILN01. Next base: position 149 of record CAZILN010000210.1, read on the forward strand.
CAATGGTATCTATGCCATGAAAGAAACGGGAGGTACCCTTACAATCAGCATTGACTATCCGAAGCTGGAAAATGATGTGAAAAAGAAGCCGCCTGATCTGAGAAGAGGTGATTATATACTGCTGAAAATAGAGGATACAGGGAAAGGTATGGAAGCTGCCGTAAGTGACAGGATATTTGAACCTTTCTATACCACCAAACCTGTCGGAGAAGGAACAGGGCTTGGATTATCTGTGGTCCATGGTATTATCAAGAACCTCCAGGGAGAAATTCAGGTTGAGAGCAAACCGGGTAAAGGTTCTTGCTTTTCAGTATTTATACCTGTCTCAGGAAAGAAGTAAGAGAAGCAGGATTTAATTGATAACTTTAGCATTTATATTTCTGAAAATATGCCAAGTATCCTGTTAATAGAAGATGACACTGATCTGAGAAAAATGCTGTGCAAACTCCTGGAAAGAGAAAATTATGATGTGATTGAAGCATCGAATGGTATTGAGGCACTGGTAAAGGCACAGTCCCTGGCGCCTGACCTGGTAATCACCGATATCATTATGCCCGAACAGGACGGAATAGGAACCATAAATGAACTGAAAAAGATGAACAAGGATGTTAAGATCATAGCCATTTCCGGTGGGGGCAAAATGCTGAGTGAAGATTATCTGCAGATTGCAGAAATGCTCGGTGCAAGGCACACCTTTGCCAAGCCCTTTGATAATTCGGAGCTGCTGGCAAAAGTCAGTGAACTGATTGCAGAATAAGCTATTATGAGGTCGGCTGTTTTAATAATTTCAATTCTGACAACAGTTCCACAGCTGATTTTTTCACAAATTAATAACATGAAGCCTGAACAATATCTTGAACTGGGACGGGATTCTATCATCCAGTTGGCTGCAAATGAAATAAATGGCAGGGGGGAAAACCTGCATTTCCAAATAAAACACTTTGACCGGATCAGGGTGATGGCTGGCAAAGAATCAGTTTACGTTACTTTCAGTATGATATTTAATTTCATTCCTGTAAAAAGTGCTGCATATTATGGCGCCTATGTGAACCTGACCGACAGGATAACCAGTTTCAGCATATTAAAGAACCCTTATGATTTTTCAGGTACTGGAAAACTGCAATTCTACATTCCCGGAAGGGAATCGGAGGAAGCCAAAACGGATATAATTTCAGTGCTCGGTGAGGAGATGATCGATCCGTTCAATGTATATGACCACAGAAAGTATTACAGAATTGAATCGGACAATGAAGATGTATTTTATGGCTTCAAAATTAATAAAAAAACGGGTGAGATATTTGATGAATTCCATGAACACCTGGAGACTGAACCCGATGATGAAGACGAGATATTCGTAGAAATTAAATAAGATACCCCGGGGAGAGATTTGCCCGGCATCAACAGAATCTCTCAAAATTATAAGCCAAACCGTCCATGTGCTTCCCGGGCAGGCTTAAGGGTCCATAACTGCAGTCTGGTTTTTTCTACCAGCTGTGACATATCCAGATCCGGCCTGTGCACTATCCAGTACTTACATCCTTCAACCGCTTTAATAATAGCTTCTTCATTTTCCAGGGGATAAGGGTCAAAGGGTACCAGATTGTATGATCCCTTCATTCCGCCAGACAGTTCATCCAGGTAAGCTTCACAGAAAAGTGCCAGCAAAGAACCTGTTCCTATTGACCCATCACCTATATTCAGCTCCGAAGGCAGAGCTCCCATATTACTCATTTCAGTCCCCGCTTCACTGACAAGCATGTGTAGCTGCTCTTTACTGATCTGTCCAGCTCCGGGCGACCTGAGCGGCATCTCCATTGGGCCAAGGGGACTTATCCTGTCCAGTTTACCGGGAAGTTTTTCCCCGCTTAGGCTTGCATCAAGTGAAGTAACCAGGGCTGCGAATACTTCTGCGGGCGAAAAATCCTTACCCGTAATAATTGCTTGACTGTCAAGCAAATCCTCTGCATATCCTTTCAGTTCCTTGCTTGAGATAACTTCCTTCTGGTAGGAAAAACGTTCCGTCAAATCTTTAAATGTCGTAACCCGGACTCCCGGCTGGGATCTGAGGAATACCATAAGCCTCCTGAAATTCTTTTTTGCAGTTTCCATACTTTCCAGGGGCCTCAGTTCAGGAGCCTCACATTCACTAAGGTCAGGATTGGCCCCTTCATAGAAATTAAAATCCCAGAACTGTACCGTACGGACCTTGCAGGGATGGCATCCGAAGAAGGCCAGAACATCCAGGCCTTCAATATCTTTCTGAAAGCGTAACTGGAGGCTGTCAAAAAAAGGATTGAAGAGCTCGTCTTTATAATACAGGTCATCAAAACCTCCGTATTCTCCGTGGAAATTGAGTGTGTTGCAAAACCAGACCGCATTGTGTCCGGGCAGGTGAATGGGCGAATAGACATAGGCCTTACCCATCTGGCCGAGAGCATAGACCAGCTGTGGACCGTATGACCCTCCGTGCCTGGCCAGGCTTGATACCGGGACATTAAATATCCTTTCAAGTTCTTCAAACCCGGCAGATTCGTTAACCAGCATCTGGTTGACACCGCTATCCCAGTCGGCATTCTCAAGTATTTCCGTAACAGTAGGATGTATGGACCCAAGGTTGGTATGACTGCCTATATCATGTTGGGCCATAGCTGCGATCACATCCTGCCGCCCGCGCTCTTCCAGCGAACGGGCCTTCTCCCCGATGACAAAGAAAGTGCCGGTTACGCCTGTTTCAGTCATGATCTCCGCCAGCCACTTCGGGATCTCATCTATCCCTTCAGAAGCCGGCGTAATGTAATCCTCCACATCAAATACGACTGAAACATAGGTATGATCACGGGAGCAACTGCTCAGACAACATACTGTCAATGCAATAAGAGGTATTATCAATAACTGTTTCATTCGGCAGCTTACATTTCCCATCCTTTGCGGTATTCCCTGCGAAGGAATTTGTTGGCCTCCTCGTCATTGGTGATCTTCATGCTGTCAGTATCATAGATGACTTTTTTCCTTGCCTGTAAGGCAACGGCTCCCAGCAGTATGGTCTCAGTAACAGGGCCTGCTTTCAGGTAGGTACCAGGTGACTGTTTCCCTTCCCTGAATGCATCTATCCACATACCCTGGCTTCGGTCTATTTCGGTTTCAGGAGGCTTAGCAGACCCGGTGATTTCGATCATTTTCTTTTCGGGCAAAATGTGCGGGTCCTCGCTGCGGAAATCGGCCAGTATCTTTCCCTTATCCCCCACGAACATCATTCCTTCCCCGGGAAGGGCCTCACCTGTTTCCTCCAGCTCTTCCGGAGTAGTGGGTTTCATGCCCCCGTCGTACCATGTCAGGGTAAATGCAGGCAGCTTTTCCTGCTTAGGAAAATTAAACTTTATGATGCATGAATGCGGGAAGGCTACATTATTTGTGTGTCCACGGCTTACATGATCATCAACGACACATGTGGTGGTTCCGTAAGCTTCTGCACTGAGAGCCGGGGTTTTGATGCCAAAACTGACAAACAGCGGCCAGAGGCTGTAGGTCCCCATGTCTGCTATGCTTCCCCCACCGAAATCATACCATCCCCGGAAAACAGCGTTGGTATAATTGGGATGGTAGGGGCGGTCCGGTACCGGTCCCAGCCATAGGTCCCAGTCCATGCCTTCCGGCACAGGTACTTTTTCAGTCGGATTAGCCGTCCACTGTGGCCATACAGGCCGGTTTGACCAGTTATGGATCTCACGCAGGGTACCTATTGCACCATCCTGTATCCATTTCAGGATCAGGTCATAGCTGCTGATCTTGCTCCAGGCCAGTAAATGGGTACTAACCCCAGTTTCGCGTGCAGTCTCTATGGCAAGACGGGCCTCGTGTATCCTGTTGGCAATGGGTTTATGAATGACCACATGCAGGCCCCTTTTCATAGCATTTATTGCCACGGCCGCATGCAGATGGTCAGGTGTCATGATCTTAACAGCATCAACATCCTTTTCTTTCTCCAGCTGTTCCCTGAAATCAGCATATGAAGTGCAGCCATTGAAATTTTCAGAGGCTCTTGCTTTGGCATAGTATTTTTCCACCACTTCCTTGCCCAGGTCCCTTCCCCCGGGTATACCATCAATATCAGCCCCCCATCCGGGATCTTCCAGCAACCGTCTTATTCCGTTCCTGATACCGTTTTTTGACCAGTCCACATAGTTAGTAGAATACTTGTTCGGGTCGCAGACCGATACGATCTGCACTTTGGGGTCCTGTAAAAGAGGCATCATTTCCCTCATGCCCTGTGTTCCGCACCCTATATATGCCAGGGTAAGCTTATCGCTCGGCGGAACATACCCTGGTCCACCAAGGACGTGTCTAGGCACAACCGTAACCGCGGCGGCGGCAGCAGCTGTGGCACCAATGAATTTACGCCGGTTCATGTTTGTTTTAGGTATCATGGCTGGTAGTTTTTTTGGTAAGTAATAGCATAAATTTAGTGATTTCTATGCTTATTATCCTCAAATCATTAATTTTATTACCGGCTAATTCCCGATTGGTATTGCAGTTTTTATACCGGTCACCTGAATAATAAAACTATAATGAACCATGACTGATACTGGGTGCATCATTGAAAGAATTGAACTGTATAAGGCTTCCCTTAAACTGAAAGAACCATTTGTCACTTCACTCGGTTCAAATGATTCCGCAGATAATATTTACCTGATCATCAGGACAAATAAAGGGATCACAGGATACGGTGAATGTATGCCAACTACCTCCATTCATGGGGAAACCATGGAGACAGCTTATCTGGTTGGTCAGGACCTGGCCAGGGGTCTGCTCGGAAAAAATGCATGCGACATTGAATCATGTAATGAACTAATGGACAGTATAATATATGGAAATTCGAGCATCAAATCAGCCTTTGATATAGGCATTCACGATATTGCTTCACGAACTGCCGGGCTTCCTCTATACGCCTTTCTCGGAGGAAAAAATGATAAGGTCATCACTACCGATTATACTGTATCTGTGGGTGCATCTGAGAAAATGGTTTCTGACGCAATCAGGACAAAGGAAAGGGGCTTCCCTTTTATCAAGGTAAAACTGGGAAAAATCCCGGGTGAGGATGTTGAACGGATAACATCCATCAGGAAGGCCATTGGTAATGATATACCCATCAGGATAGATGCCAATCAGGGCTGGGAACCAGGGTATGCCCTGCAGGTCCTGAAGGCTATTGCAGATTACAATATTCAGCTCTGCGAAGAACCCATACCACGCTGGCAATTTATGGAATTACCCGGACTGAGAGCCAGCAGCCCTATTCCCATTATGGCAGATGAATCCTGTTTCGACCATCATGATGCAGAAAGGCTGATACATCTGAAGGCCTGTGACAGCATCAACCTGAAGCTGGGTAAGTCGGGCATTTTTAAAACTCAGAAAATAATTGCACTGGCTGAGCAATCCGGACTCAATATGCAGGTTGGCGGCATGCTGGAATCAAGACTGGCTTTCACGGCCACAGCCCATGTGGCCCTTACCAGCGATCATATCAGGTATTTCGATCTGGATTCTCCCCTGTTCATGATTGAAGATCCCATCCTGGGAGGCATGGTCTATGAAGACAGGGGTGTGATAAGGATTCCGGATGAATCCGGACTGGGCATTACCATCGATGAAAACTACCTGAAAACCCTTGAGGGTACAATAATTGATTAGATACCTGTTCACTCTGCTCAGCAGCCCTCACGGAACCTCCCGGACCGGGTTTCCATGTTCAGGGATTCCGGATTCATGGGTTTGCCCCCGAAATAGCTGCTGGCACCATGAGATAAGGACACTGTTCCACACTTTTCGGCGGACAATGAGCCTAGTGAACAACAGGAATCTGATAATATATCCCTGCATCGGGTCCCAGGGGCAGGCCTATAATCACCCAAACGACCAACAGTATGGTCCAGACCACGAAGAATCCTATGGAATAAGGCAGCATGGTGGCAATGACTGTACCTATCCCGGCATTCTTATCATATTTCTGTATGAAGGCAATAATGAGAGCAAAAAAGCTCATCATTGGAGAAATTACATTGGTTACGCTGTCCCCTATCCTGTAAACCACCTGCGATAATTCGGGTGAGTACCCCAGGAGCATAAACATGGGGATAAATACCGGTGCCATAATGGCCCATTTGGCCGATGCAGATCCCATGGCCATATTTATCAGTCCAGATAAAAGTATAAAAAGTATCATCAGCGGGATCAGCCCCAGTCCGGTGGCCATCACCAGGTTGGCCCCCTTGATCGCAAAAATGATACCCAGGTTGCTCCATTTAAAATAGGCCACGAACTGTGCCGCAAAAAAGACAAGTACATAGTACATCCCCAGGGATTTCATGGCCTCCCCCATTCCTGACATCACATCGGCATCGGAGCGGTATTTTCTGATAGTAAAGCCGTAAACCATCCCCATCAAAGCCGCTGTTATGAATAGCATGGATACCACTCCTTTGATAAGTGGAGAGCTGAGAATACCGCCGTCCACTCCTCTTAAGATTCCCTGAGAAGGGATAAGCCCGATAAGTGTGATGGCGATGATAAACAAGAGGCATATCCCGGCGTTTCTTAATCCTTTTCTTTCTATCCTGCTGATTTTTTCCATATTCTGCTCTTCTTCTCCGGCTTCATATTTCCCGAACCTTGGTGCAACCAGTCGTTCGGTTATCCAGGTCCCGGTAAAAGCAATCAGCACGGTTGAAACTACCATGAAAAAATAATTGGCAGTGGGATTCACAACATAGTCAGGGTCAAGGATTTGGGCGGCCTCTGTCGACAAACCGGCCAGAAGGGGATCTATGGTTCCCAGTATCAGGTTGGCACTGAATCCTCCGGAAACACCCGCGAAGGCGGCTGCCATTCCTATAACCGGATGCCTCCCCACAGCAATGAATATAACTCCTGCCAGCGGGATCAGCAGGACATATCCCACATCGCTGGCTACATTTGACATGATCCCTGCCAATACCAGCACAAAGGTCAGGAGCTTTCTGGGTGAAGAAAGTACGATCAGGCGTATAAAGGCGCCAATTAGCCCGCTGCTTTCCGCTATCCCAATCCCCAGCATGGCTACCATTACTATTCCAAGTGGAGCGAAGCCTGTGAAATTATCCACCATCTCAGTTAAGATCCGGTGCAATCCATCAGCCGATAAAAGATTAACGGATTTTATCAGTTCATTTGTCCCGGGATGAACGGCTGACCAGTCCAGGACCCAGGCAAGAGCCGATAATAGCAGTATCAATAATGCAAAAAGCGCAAAAAGTGTAGCCGGATGAGGCAGGGCATTCCCAACCCTTTCAACTATATTGAGGAATCGTGTAAAGAATTTGTTACGCTGAGCAACTGGCTGACTCATATAATTTTATCATATTCCCAGACAGGAATCCGGTACCATAGGAATCCTAAAAATAGGATTTCTTTGGCAGGAAGCAATTGAAAATTCCTTAAGCTGTAAATATCTGAAACCAGGATAATCCTCCACATGCTATCATACTCAGAGTTCATATTTCAACAGTTCAGCCTGAATTATATGAAGTTCCTTTTCAATGGTCAGCTGGTTCATCAGGACCTGCAGGCAGGATTCCACCTCCAGGTAATATTCTGTACTCGTGATCTCGCCGGACTGTATCATCCATTGCAGCAGTTGCATATCATTAAAATCATCAGTCAAAGTATTTTTCCTGTTAAAAAAACCTGCGCCTGCCGTTCCCGAATCTCGGATTCACAACATTATTGTATATAGACCCGAAGGTATAAGTAATGCCTAAGCGCCCATCCAGCTGATAACTGGTCTGAAGCTCCTGCAGCTGAAGCAGGATATCGGCTTCTGACAGATCTCCCCTGGCCAGGTTGAGCTGGTCATTGATACGGGCAACCCCCCCGAAGATCCTGACTGATAAGCCCTTTATAATACGGACCTGAATAAAACCATCCAGTTCCACCCTGCTCTTGCTTACATCATGGAAATAATTGGATCCTTCAAGAGATACATTGATGGATCCCCACTTTTGCTGGACCTGGTAAGCAAGCTGGAGTTTTTGCTGCATCCGGTTTTCCCTGATCTGGTCAAAGACAGTGGTATCAATATATACATTGAATGAACCTCCCAATCCATAAAGGATCCTGAGCTGTCTGTGGGTCGACTCTGCATAGGGAAAGATATTGTATTCAACCGAAGGAAATACATCCAGCCTGAAGCGGCTGTTACTGTATGTCGATGAACGCACATCGGTTCGTAATCCGGCTGCCCAGTTTTCCCCGATGCTCTTAACGATCAGGTTATCAAAACGCTGGGAACTTAAATTTTGCGTATAGAGGGTGTCATCAAAGGAATATTTTGTGCGGCTTAACCTGTTGTTAACAAATAATTCAATTTTCCAGTCCTTAGTTATCCTTGATGCAGATACGGAGTTATCGAGCTGAAGTTCCCTTAATGTTTCTTCCCCTTCGAAATCGGGTTCGAATTGCAGCTCAAAGACCCAGTTGTTCCAGCGGTCAATCACCTCCTGTTTTTCAATTCTGTCAGAAGCAGTGATCTCTACCTCAGCGAAAAGCGGTGAGCGTGCCACATAAGGCATCAATCCCATTTTCATCATCTGTGTCCTGCCGGTCCGGGTAAAATCCATCGGGTCATCAGGCCGGGACATATAAAAAAGGGTATCATTGATCCCCAGAAAATCCTGTTGTCCCACAAAAGCAAAAGTATATTTTCTTCCTCCGCTGCCGGTTATGTCCATCGTTTCCTGGATATATACCTGTGCCTCCCGCACGTCCCTGACATAATTGACATAAGGTATCTCATCCCGGATATAATTGATATCGCAGCGGCTACAATCAATAAAGATCCGTACTGCATTTTCTCTCCGGACGGCAGTATCGGGGGGTGCCGGCTGCGAAAAAACATTGCCGGCAGATAAAGCCAGGATCAGGGCCACCGGCATGAGACCTTGCAGGACAAGTTTATTAGAATGCAGATATTTTTTCATTTTATTCTTGTTTCAGGTCATTTTCAGCTGCCAAAGATGGCAAGCAATTCTATAGAAAATTTGAAGTTAGTATGAGATCGTCAGTTCGTGTAAATCATTGTCTATCCTGTACTCAATAGTCATCAGGTAATAATCGCAAATCGATTTGACAATTGACAATCCCAGTCCAAGGGAGCTCTTTGATTTCTGATCCTTCCTGAACCTGTCAAAAAACCGGGAAGTATCTCCTTCATAAGGGGTACCGGTGTTAGATATCTTAATCTCATTACCGTTTGCACGAATACTAATTTCACTCTTCGGATTACTGTATTTAACAGCATTCGAGATAAGGTTGGACAGCAATACATCTGCCAGGGTCATATCCATTTCCAGGCTTGCGTCCGGTTCAAGATCAAGCTTGATCTGTAACTCCTTGGCTTCGAGAACATCTTCGAAATTTACCAGGATCTGGTCTATTCGCTCCCTCAGCCGTACAGTCTCTGTTTCCCTGAACTGGGCATTCTCAATTTTTGCGATCAGGATCAGGGATTGATTGAGCCGGCTGAGTTTCCTGACAGCATCATGCATGGAATCAATATATTCAGACAGCTCCACATTAAGGTTCTCACTCTGCATGAGTAATTCAAGCTTGGTGGTAATCACGGCAAGTGGTGTCTGTATTTCATGAGACATGTTTTCTGTAAATTCCTTCAGGTTAACAAAATCCTTCCTGATTTTACGGGCCATTTTATAAACAGAATCGTTAAGCATTTTAAACTCAGTGGTCCCTGTGTCCGGAAGTATCAGTGCCTGTTCCCCGGCCAGTTTATAGGCAGTAATGCTGTCAATAGTTTTGTAGAAGGGGCGCCATATCGACCTGGATATCAAGTAATTTGTGATTACCAGGACTACCAGCAGGAATATCAGTACATACAGCAGTGAATTGACAATACCCTCACGCAGGTCCGTTGTTTCAACCAGTTGCTGCCTCAGGATGATCTCATAATACTGATCGCCGACATTGGTATGAAATTTCATCTGTTTGTAGGGCCGGATCGAGAGCATGCCAAACAGGAAAGTCGGAAGCAGGGTGTCTTTTATCTCTTCCGTCATCGGATGGTCCGGAAAAACTTCGTTGATTTCGATGTAGCGCCTGGAGATCAAATCTGCCATCTGGTAAATCGACATTGCTTCAGTCAGGGAATCCGATTTATTCCTTGCATCAATGATCCTGTCCCTGTCCGACTGCAACCTCCATTCAACTTTTTCATCGACTTCCTTCCTCAGATAGGTGTAGAGCACTACCCCGCCGACAGCAAACAAGGCTGTGGATATCAGGAAATAAGTAATAGTAAATCGTGTGTTCAGGCGAATTTTCATGCTTCGGGTTCTAATGAATAATCTGTATAAACTGTGATTTATTGAAGGAAATATAATCTATCAGGCCTTAAAGGTATAACCCATTCCATAGATGGTATTGATGTAATCCTGTCCTCCAAGATCCAGAATTTTCTTTCGCAGATTTTTAATATGGGTATAGATGAAATCAAATGAGTCAGCCATGTCGATCTGGTCACCCCACAGATGTTCTGCTATGGCTCCCTTGCTCAATACCCTGTTCCTGTTGGAAATAAAAAACAATAAGAGCTCATATTCCTTTCTGGTAAGGTCAAGAACCTTACCGTTAACTTCCACACTGGCTGCATCCGGATTTATGCTGATCTCGTTTACCCGGATTTCCTGTTGACCGTCAAACTTTCTTCTTCTTAACAAAGATTTGATGCGGGCATTCAGCTCTGAAAGATGGAAGGGTTTTGTCAGGTAATCATCAGCCCCGATCCCCAGTCCGGTTATCTTATCATCCAGGGAACTCTTTGCTGAAATGATAATAATCCCGGTATCCGTCCTGATCTTCATGAGTTCCCTGATCAGATCCAGGCCGCTGCCATCAGGAAGGGTAATATCCACAATCACACAGTCATACCTGTATAATTTGATTCTTTCTATGGCCTGCTCATAGCTCAGGGCTGTTTCGCATACATAGCCTTCTTTACTCAGGTATGACTCAACAGATCCGGCCAGAACTTCCTCGTCTTCAATGATCAGGATTTTCATCCAAAAATAATTTTTTCAAAAGTACGCATACTTTCTGAAGGAAATTTGAACCCATTATACATTGCAGGTCAAATCTATTATTATAATTTAGATGGCATTAATCAACCATCACTTATCCTTATGGAGAATCCATCTGAGAAAACAACTGAATTGCCACAGGAATGGCCGGGATCTCATTATTATGATGATGCCGAAGCCGAAGCAGTACAGAGGCTTATCAAATCCCGCTCACTATTCAGGTTCTACGGTCCTGATCATCAGAATGAAGCAGAAAAATTTGAAAAAGAGCTGGCAGATTATTTAGGGGTCAGGTACTGCCTGGGTGTCTCCCAGGGGACCACTGCCCTTCAGGTAGCCCTGGCAGCCATGGGTGTTGGTCCGGGTGACGAAGTACTGGTCCCGGGATACTTCTGGGTCTCAACGGTCAGCGCTGTAGTACGCAGCGGGGCCATTCCCAGGCTGGTCGATGTGGATGCCAGCTTCAGCATGGACCCTGATGAGCTTGAATCCAAAATATCTGAGAGAACCAAAGCTGTAATAGTCGTTCATATGGGAGGTGTTATCGGACAGATTTCAAGGATAGCCGGGATCTGTAAGAAACATGAGGTACTTCTTCTCGAGGATTGTGCGCAGGCTGCAGGTGCGGCACAGCACGGGATAAAAGCCGGGACATTCGGAGATTTGGCGATCTTTTCATTTCAGCTGAATAAAAACATGACTGCCGGTGAAGGAGGTGCCGTTGTTACGGATTCTGAAGCATATTATAAAAAAGCTTTTGCTGTTCATGACCTTGGTTACTTCCGGAACGATGACGGGAGGATGGATACGGATAAGCCGGATGGACAGCTATGGGGCATAGGATGCAGGATGAACGAGATGATTGCCGCCATTTTAAGGGTTCAATTGAAGAAACTGGATACGATAGTAGGTTCTATGAGGACTTTCAAAAATGAGCTGAAAGACCTGCTTTCAAAGTACAAGGAC
>CAZILN010000211.1:0-4929 GCA_964540005.1 uncultured Bacteroidaceae bacterium
TACACCCGGCGGGTACCGGCTGAATTATATCCCGAATCCGGTACAACTTCATTTCAAGAACAGAAATAACCAGGGTATCCTGAAAAGTATGGCTGCCATACCTGCCCGGTTTGACCTCAGGGATTCCAGTCTTGTTACTCCTGCCAGGGACCAGGGGGCCGGGGAATTCGGAGGTAACTGTGTTGCCTTTGCCACCATGGGCGCCCTCGAATCCAACTGGCTAAAGATGGGAGACATGGCATACGACCTTTCTGAGCAGAACCAGGCAGCTTGTTACGGATTTGAGTGGGCATACGGTGATGGTGCCACGCAACACATGCCCTGCGCATACCTTTCACGATTTTCCGGGCCTGTCCTTGAATCACAGGACCCCTATAATCTTGACATCCAGGAATGCAACAGTTCCTTTTCCCCTGTTCATTATGTTCCTGAAGTCCGATGGCTTCCGAAAGATATAGACCTTATCAAGGGGATCATTATGAATTATGGAGCGCTGGTCGTATCAGTACACATCCTGTACGAAAGGTACAATGTTGCAGATTACAGCTATTTTTATGACGGTGACGAACCGGCAAACCATGCATTCCTGCTCTGTGGCTGGGATGATGAAAAACAAACGGCCGGCGGAACCGGCGCCTGGATCATCAAAAACAGCTGGGGCGAGGACTGGGGAGAAAACGGCTATGTCTATGTTTCCTACAATGATACAAAAGTACTGGATGACATTACCTTTTATCCTTACCGTTGGAGCAGGGATGTAGTTGATCACCTTTACTATTATGATGAGCTGGGAGCTATCTATACAATCGGCTGGGCCACAACGGCTACTACCTATGATCATGCAAACGGTCTGATCAAATTCCGCAGCACCACCAACCAGCTAATAGACCGGGTCGGAACCTATGTTTTAGCCGAGGGAGCCATTCTGGATATTGAGGTATACACAGGCTTTGACGGTAAAAATCTCAGCGGCATGATCGCCAGCCGCGAAAATATCTACATCCAATACCCCGGATACTATACTTTCAGTCTTCCGTTCCAGATCTCGGGAGATTTTTATATCAGGATCGCATATAACACTCCGGGCGTTGATACCCCTATACCCGTTGAGGGTTACCAGCAGGGAGACGGTGAAGAATGGGCTGATCCCGTACTGGAAAATAATGTTTGCTGGTATGGTATTGATGATACTACCTGGGCCCTCCTGGATACCCTGGGTGAACCGGCTAACCTTTGTATCAGGGCTTATGGAAGAAATCTTGACAAAACATCAGCCACTGTCGTTTCAGACAAATCAAAATCATGTTTGAACAGCGATATTGAATTTACTGCAGTTACAACCGGTGATCCCACAAGTTATCAGTGGGATTTCGGATCGGGTGCAGAGCCATCGACTGCTAATACCAAGGGTCCGCATACAGTCTCCTATTCTTCTGCCGGGACCAAACATGTCAGGCTGATCATCTCCGGTGCAGGAGGAACCGATACAAGTATACTTTATAATGCCGTCGAAATTGTCGACCAGATCAGCCTGAATTTTGAGAGGGACACCATTGAAACACCCTCACGGCTCGATGTGGATCTCAAGGCTTACGGGGCGGATACCTACTCATGGGAACCGGCTGATTACCTGGATAAGACCGAAGGAAATATCGTTACACTGAACCCGCAGACAACAGGCACCCTGACTTACACGGTAACCGGTACCCAGGGGGACTGCACCACCCAGAAGAATCTAACTGTCATTTCCAAACCCAGGCCTATCAATGACGATGTCTGTGAGGCAATGTTCATCGAGCCTCACGGTTTTTTAGGTCAATTTACAAACCTGAATGCCACTGTGGAGATCAACGAACCGGCTCCTGAGACAGGTCCCGGCGGATGTACCACTGATTTAATGTGGTGTACAGAAGCTGAAGGAAAACTACAGAATTCCATCTGGTTCTGGTTCTACGGTCCCGAAACCAACCTGGTCTCCGTTGATACCAGGGGACTCGATAACCAGATAGCCATCTACAGGGCCGACGAATGTACGGATATACTGTCAGGCAACTATTTCCTGGCACAGGCCTATGATGATTATTACGGGGCGGATACGAATTATGCGGCAGCCATACAGATGTCCCTTGCATACGAGGGCCAGAAATACTTCATCCAGATCGACGGAAGCGGTGGCGGACAGGCAGGAAATTTCGACCTTTGGTTATGGAAATTCCCGCTCGGAAGGGATGAGATAATTGCAGGGGAGCCTGACCGCGTATTGGTGTATCCCAATCCCAATAATGGCACCTTTACCCTGTATATCACCAAAACCCACAGCCCCAGGCTGGAAGTAGAGATCTACAATACCGGGGGACAATTACTTGTACGGGATTCCTGGTATAATTATAAATCTGAATTTTCACAGGATTTTAACCTGACAGACCAGCCGGCAGGTGTATATCATATGCGGATTATGACAGAGGATTCAGTATATTTCAGGAGATTGATAAAGAGGTAATCAATACCTGGCTATAATAAATTTCCTTGTAAGCATCTGGTTTCCTGATTCTATCCTGAAGAAATATATACCGTTTTCCAGGTGATCCAGCATGAACCGCTGCTCGAAGTATCTGTCCGGGTGATCATATACATTACTCTGAAGCATCTTACCAACCATATCATATACGCTGATGGTAATTGATCCCACATCCTGCTTCAGTTGCAGGTCCAGATTCACTTCACCGGTAGAGGGATTGGGGTAAATATTAATAGCATCGGGTACCAGCGCATACTCCTCTATAGCCGTAGGCAGTATATTGATGTAATCTATGGCCCATCCCCAGCCGTTAAAATATGGATCAGAAAACAGCCTGAACCGGATCAGTACCGTATCACCTTCCGAGAAATACTCATTGTCAAGCATGTCGATAAAATGAGTCCTGTACATGTTCTCCTTGGGGATGGCCAGTGAAATACTGTTCCTGTCATCAATGATGCTGTTAAAGAGCACATCCCATTCCGGGTGCCGCCTGCAGTCCCAGCCATCTTCGAATGGATGCCATGTTTCTCCATGGTCGGTGGATCCTTCGACTACCACATAATCATAAAAATCCTGGTTGGCCTGCTGAAGTTCATCATCCCACGCGTAATTCCGTCCTCCCGGACCGGGATCACCGGGTTCTATCAGGGCAATTTCCCTGAATACCATGTAACCCTGGCTGAGCCTGATGGGTATGCGCAGCTGGGCGATGAAATTATAACTGGTATTATCCTTCTTCGGGGCTTTGTAGGGATGGTCGGTATGAAGGGCATAGGAGCTCCAGCCATCCGGTTTGGATATTTTGAACCCGGTTTTCAGAAAATCCTTGTCAGAATACTCAAAACTGGTAAAATAGGTGTCCTGGAAATCCGGGATCTCCTCAACCGCAAAGCTGTGATAGCCTGTATGCGGACTGACAATGATATTGGCATCCAGGGCAGCGTCTTTTACAGTTATCTTGTATTGTATTATATCCCCGATTATTAACCCGCTCCCGCTGAAATCAAACTCGCCCATATACATGTTCGCAGAATCATTGAACATGCCGAAAGCATCCTGTTCCACTCCGTTAATAAGGTATTCAACTATAACCGTGTCGATACCAAGATTGTCGGTAATGCTTGCCTCCAGTTTCACTGTGTCATCCTGTTCAAGAATGAAGTCGATCGGCAGATGATCCATTACGGGATTGATAGTATCTGTTCCGGCATAAAAGGTAAACATCTCATCCGGGGCTCCCGGCGGATAGGTGAATGAACGGTCATATATATCATCTACTGCAAGATAGTACTTTACCCTTGTCCCGGGAGTATCCAGAACGATATCGGCTGCATATTCATTCAATACGCCTGTCGGTTCCATTGATGCAGTAATATCGCTTGTAAAATCATCAAAGGAATAATGAACCGTCTGACCACTGAACTCAGTATCTGCAATGATCCTTGCAGCTACATTTAAGGGTTCGCTAACATCTTCCGTGTCCTTCAGTGAATCGTGCTCGATCCGGGTATATACCCAGCTCATGTCACTGAACATGTCTACGGTAATAGGTCCCGGATCATGTATGGACTCCCCTCGTGCCTGGCTGTATGTCATCAGGGCGTTTTCGCTGTTGTTATACCGCTCTGCCAGGTGATAAAGACTGGATCCGCTATCCCAGATATACGGGATATATAATTCGGCCTTACTGTTATTGTTCCGGGAAACCATGATGGGACTGTTAAAGAACACGGGGGGATGTGTCAGTCTTTCGTACAGCTCGGAGGAAGGCGCCGGAAATATTGAATCATTTATAAGTTTATTATTCCCCGCGTCCTCAAGATAATAATCAAAAACAGTATAATTGGGCCACCAGATATAATCGCCCAGATCATCGTCATTTACATAAAATAATCCGTAAAACCCAAGACCATGAGTCATCTCATGCAAGGCGACAGAGAGGAAATCCTGCTGTAATGTACTTGGATTGCCATCCGTTCCGTAATACCAGCTGACAGTTCTGTTGAAGGTAATTATAATATCCGGTTCATCCGGTTCGTTCAGCTCTTTTCCCAAAATTTTTTCAGCGGCAGCTACATGATATGCCAGTGGTTCCAGATGACCATGATTGTACACCATATATATGTTACCCGGTAATGTTCCTGCCAGTGCACCTGAAGGCATAGTAGTGGAAAACCCGACCTCCAGGTTAATGGGTACGCTTGATGAGATCACAGATGACCATATATCTGCAGCCATCTCCATCGCTGTCATGGCCCCTGCAGGAGGATCATTACTATAGGTAATAATGAATTCTGCACCACCGGCATTTTCTCCTTTCAGGCGGTCAGAGTATGATTCGGGTGGGGGTACATGAAAATCATTTGGCTCTTCCGCAGCATAACAAATAATTTCCCTTGGCTGATCAG
>CAZILN010000212.1:0-8772 GCA_964540005.1 uncultured Bacteroidaceae bacterium
GTTAAGAAATTCATAGTATCTTGATCAAAATCTTTATTATCATGATCCCACTGGAATTATTTACAGAAATCAGGCAGTTTTGCGAAATCAACTCAGATCCGGCTCAGGTTGAGAAATACAGCAGGTATTTTAAGGAAGGATTTGATGCCTATGGAGTTTCAAAAGAGAAGTTTCGCTGCAAGATAAAATCTTTGATCAAGGATGAATCAGTAAGCATCGACCTGGTCATTGAAACAAGCACGCTTCTCCTGCCCACAGGGAAATATGAAGAAACAAGCTTTGCTATAGCCCTGTTACGGGAATTGAAGGAGGAGTTCACATTCGACACCTTAAAAGTATTTGATAACTGGTTTGATATCGGGATAATCAACTGGGGCCATACCGATGTCCTCTGCGGGGACCTGGTAGGATGCCTTATTGAAAAATCCCTTATCAGTCTTGACGATTTTTCTGAGTGGAGGACTTCGGAACGGAAGTATAAAAGACGTGCCGTGCCGGTGTCTTTCCTGGCCTACCTTCCCATTAAAGATGATTATACAGATTTACTGGAATTTATTGATCCCATGATGATGGATACGGAGAGGGTTGTCCACCAGGGACTGGGATGGTTCCTTCGTGAAGCATGGAAAAAAAAGCCTGGATTGATAGAGGAATTCCTGCTGAAATGGAGAAATGATGCTGCCCGGCTGATCTTTCAGTATGCCACCGAAAAAATGAGTAAGGAGGAGAGGATGAGGTTCCGGCGGGATAAGAAATAAGATCAGTCAAAAATGATCGTCTTCTTCCCATGGGATAGTATCCTGTATTCGGCATGATACTTCAGGGCTCTTGCCAGGACAAGCCTCTCGAGGTCACGGCCTTTCCTTTTCAGATCTGATACCGTATCCTTATGGCTGATCCTGATGACATCCTGCTCAATTATAGGACCCTGGTCAAGATCCCCGGTTACATAATGACTGGTTGCCCCTATGATCTTCACGCCCCTTTCATAGGCCTGTTGATAAGGATTTCCCCCAACAAATGAGGGCAGGAAGGAATGATGAATGTTTATGATCCTGTTCGGGTATGCCTCCACAAAATCGGGTGAAAGTATCTGCATATACCTGGCAAGAACGATGCTGTCAATTTTCTCCTCTCGTAAAAGATCCATTTCTTTCTTCTCCTGTTGAACCCTCAGGTCCTTTGAAATCGGGAAAACATAATAGGGGATCTTATGCTGATCGGCAAGGTACTCCAGGTCGTGGTGGTTTGATATGATAAGAGGAAAAACCACCGGGTATTCCCCCAGGCTCTGACGCCATAATAATTCCTGCAGGCAGTGGTTGTATTTTGAAACAAAAAGGGCTACCCGCATGTTCCGTTCCGTAAAATTAACCGACCAGCTGGCGTTGAATTCCTTGGCAAGAGGAGCCAGGGCACCGGGCAGGTCATTGGCAGCAATTGAAAAATTATCCATGTCCCATGCCACCCTGATAAAGAATGTCCCGGTATCCATATCCACATGTTCATCAAGGTCAAGGATATTGCCTCCCCTTTCGAATACAAAATGTGATATCCGTGAAACCAGTCCGATTCGGTCCGGACAGGACAATAATAATATAGCTGAGTTTGTTCTGCTCATCTTCAAGTTGTTGATTAGTTATTATTCCCTGCAATAGATACAGTTGCTAGCAAAGATAATCAAGGACTTCATCTAAAATCAAGATTTTGTGCATAATTCTAAATTGATAATTCTAATTTTGCCTGCAGATCTTATCTTAAAATTACACGGTATGAGACCATATATCCTTTCAGAAACAAACTATAAGGCAGTTAAAAACTCAGATTTTCAACTTGCTGTTCTGCCCTGGGGTGCCACTGAAGCACATAATTACCACCTGCCTTACGGAACCGATAACATAGAAACAGATAAAATTACAGCTGAAGCAGCCAGGATCGCCTGGGAGGCCGGAGCTAAATTGATCGTTCTTCCTGTCGTTCCCTTCGGAGTAAATACCGGTCAGAAAGATATTCCCCTTGACATCAATATGAATCCGAGCACCCAGCTGGCAGTATTGCATGATATTGTTGAAGTTTTACATCACCAGGGGATTTATAAGCTACTGATAATGAACGGTCATGGCGGAAATGATTTCAAACCTCTCATCAGGGAAATGGGCTATCGTTTCCCGAAGATGTACATCAGCCTGTGTAGCTGGTACCTGGTCCTTGATCAGCTGGATTATTTCGAGATATTAAGCGATCATGGCGGAGAAATGGAAACCGGGCTTATGCTCCACATTGCTCCGGAGCTTGTCATGCCGCTTGACCAGGCCGGTCAGGGGAATGAACGAAAACACAGCCTGAAAGCTTTTCGTGAAGGATGGGCCTGGTCTGAAAGGAAATGGCCGCTGGTTACCGAAGATACCGGCCTGGGAAATCCAAAGAAGGCCACAGCTGAGAAGGGAGAAAAGTATTTTAAGGACCTGACTGGCAAAATCGCTTCCTTACTGGTGGATCTGGCACAGCTTGATAAGGATCATATCTGGGAACAGTGAGTAACAGGAAAGCGATAGTTCATTTTTCCATATGTATGGACTATCCGGATCATGACTGATGGCTCTCATCATACCTTTTGATCTTTTCCAGGATGCTTTCTTCAGCAGCTTCATACATTTCATGAATGAAATCATCATGAAAATTAAATATACGCTGGTCAAACGGCATCCCGTCAACCCTCTCAAATAAGAGCTCACTGGCCTGTTTAACATCCTTTCCATATATGTGATATGAATCCGCATGCCAGTTCAATCGTCCCATGTTTACTTTCTTACCTGTCCGTTTTTCCACTTCGTCGGCAATAATCTCACGATTGAACTGAATGAACCCGAACATATTCATAAAACTTGCTCCCCAGGCATCATTGCTTCTGAAACGAATATTGCAGTTCAGCCATTGTAATCCCGCTTCATCCTCCATGATCCTGTACCATAGTGATTGCAGGCAGGGTGGATCATATACACTGAGATCAATATTAGGCATCCAGGTGATCATCTGTGCCTGACGAGTATAAGGCTGATCAACCAGTTTGCTGATCACGTGTTTGATCTGATCCACCTGGAAACCGGCATCGGTACGTGTTGCTTTCCCTCCCTCTCTGATTAGTTCTTTCCAGGAACCATATTTTTGCAGCCGCCCGTGATAGGTATATTCCCACCGTGTATCATCAGGATCATTTAAATTCTTTACCCAGTGATCCTTGAATCCCTTCAGTTCGAGAACATATTCTTTCAGATCTTCAAACCCTCCCGGGAAGGCCTGGTGGATCATGGGATCACTCTCCGGTTCAAGGATGGTAATGTTCATTGTACAATCCAGACTGAGGGGGTCTCCAGGTTTATCATACTGTGTTTTGAAACGGGTCCCTTCATTATATAGCTTTATAAGTGCCGCTTCATAAGCCATTGCAAGTGTCTTCTCAGTAACATGTAAAACAGGTATGTTATTCATCAGTATGTGAAATGAGTTTGGAATAAAAATAGTAAAATCAATTGACAGATTAAAGATTTTCACATTAAGCTGACCCAGGCTCCTGCACACCTTAATCCAGCCAGTTAAAATATTTTACAATAAGGATCGTCAGTAAAAATTAAGAGATAATTATTATTTTTAAATATGAATAATCTTACAGATCCCGAAGGCAACCGTCATTACTCGAATCATGACAGGCCGGACCTGATAGGGGAGTATAAGTTCGGTGATGCCGGACAACTTATCCTGCTGATCATCTTTCTTATCATCTGGGTCCTCGATTCTTTCGTTTTCAGCTTTTCCACAAAACTTATGGAATTAATCCCCTGGTTTGTCAGGTATCCCCTGGCCGTATTGGTCCTGGTATTCTCCGGATACCTTGCCAGGTCCGGATTACGAACAGTATTTGGTGAGATCAAACAGGAGCCCCAGGTATATTCATCGGGGGTATTTGCCATTGTTAGGCACCCGATTTACCTCGGTGCAATTCTGCTGTATCTTGGATTAATCATTTTTACCCTGTCATTGGCTTCCTTTATTCTCTGGATACTCATCATCGTATTTTATATCTGGATATCCAGGTATGAAGAACGCTTATTGCTGAATCATTTTGGTGAAAAATACAGGGAATACCAGGCAAAGGTGCCTATGTTTTTTCCTGTTAAGATCAGGTAAAGGACTCATTTCCAACATGTATTTAACACAGTTGGATTTTGATATTTTATCATAATGAATTAATATGCATAAAATTCACAAGCAAATTTTACCATCATGAAAAGAAGGCATTTCATAAAGTCTAGCTTTCTGGGGGCCGGGGCCGTCAGTCTGAGTGCATTTCCTTATCACCTGTACTCCGGAACAGAAAGAAAATATCCTTACGACAGGGTGCAACTGGGATCGACAGGAATTGAAGTATCCAGGATGGCTATGGGTACCGGGACAAACGGATTTGGTGAAGAATCCAACCAGACCAGGAAGCTTGGGATCAAAGGCCTTAGCGATCTTCTTCATGCAGCCTATGACGAGGGAATTACCTTCTGGGATACAGCCGACCAGTACGGCTCCCATCCGCACGTCAAAGAAGCCCTGAAACATGTAGACAGGGAAAATGTGGTTATTCTTACCAAGACCAATGCCAATACTGCTGAGGAGGCAAAAGAGGCACTTGACAGGTTCAAGACTGAACTCGGCACTGATTATTTTGACATCGTACTGATACATGCAGCAACTAGTGCAAACTGGACCAAGGAAAAGCAGGGTGTCAAGGATGTTTTATCAGAAGCTAAGGAAAAAGGTATTATTAAAGCCCACGGGGTATCATGCCACTCCATTGAAGCCCTTAGAGCTGCTGCTGAAGATCCCTGGGTGGATCTTGACCTGGCCCGATTCAATCAGGCCGGTGTAGCAATGGATGATGAAGTTGAGGTGGTAAAAGGAGTTCTTGAAAAAATGCATCAGGACGGTAAGATCGTAATGGGAATGAAGGTGCTCGGGGTCGGTCGCCTGGCCGACAGGAAGGAGGAATGTTTTCAGTTTCATCTGGCTCAGGATTTCATATCTTGCTTCACTCTGGGTGTTGAAAGCTATGAACAGCTGAAAGACCTCCAGAAGGTAATTCCCGAAGCCAGCGTGCGGGGGTGATCTGCTGAATATCCATCAATCCTGAACCAGCTCTATCCTGTATTTAAGCCCGGATTCACTAAATATTCAATAAAATGAAAAACCTTATTTACCTGACATTTGCACTCATTATTATCTCAGGGGCCAGTTGTACATCCCCGGAATACCGGATAATTTCTGTGGAAAAATATATGGACAAAGCCAAGGCCGGGTGGGTTGGCCAGATGGCCGGTGTAGGCTGGGGCGGACCAACAGAATTCAAATGGAACGGTGTTATCATACCGTCTGACCAATTGCCGCAATGGAATCCTGAAATGTCTAACCAGTTTTACCAGGACGACATTTATGTGGAAATGACCTTTCTCAGGACACTTGAACAGCATGGATTCGATGTTTCCATCCGGCAGGCAGGAATTGATTTTGCAAACAGTAAATACATGCTATGGCATGCAAATAAGGCAGGCAGGGATAACCTAAGGAGCGGTATTGCACCTCCCTGGTCGGGACATCCTGAATATAACAATCATGCCGATGATATCGACTACCAGATCGAGGCAGATTATGCAGGATTAATTTCACCAGGAATGCCGGCTGTGGCCATTGAGCTGGGTGACATTTTCGGAAAGCTGATGAACTACGGGGACGGATTGTACGGTGGGAATTTCGTGGCAGGAATGTACGCCGAAGCGTTTTTTGAAAGCGATATTGAAAAGATCATTCAGGCCGGTTTGAAATGTGTCCCTGAAGGATCACAGTATTACGAGGCGATCACTGATGTAATCCGGCAGCATCAGGAAAATCCTGACGACTGGATAAAAGCCTGGGAATTTATTAACGAAAAATACAACAAGGATCCTGAGTACAGGAAATTCTCCTGCAGCGGACCCGGCGACTTTAATATTGATGCAAAGATAAACGGGGCTTATATAGTGATGGGCCTGCTTTACGGTAAGGGAGATATGGATGAAACGATAATTATTTCAACCCGCTGCGGACAGGATTCAGATTGTAACCCGGCTAACTCTGCCGGCATCCTTGCTACTACCATTGGATTTAAAAATCTTCCTGACAAGTTTACATCTGCCCTGGATTATTCTACTAAATTCTCATATACTGACTACAACCTTAGTGAATTAATTGCAGTCAATGAAAAACTGGCCAGGCAGGCTGTTCTCAGGACAGGAGGCAAGATTGAAACGGGTGAGGATGGAAAGGAGTATTTTCACATACCCATCATCGAACCTGATCCGGGTAAGCTGGTGCAGTGCTGGGAACCGGAACCGGTTGCTGAAGATGTGCATTACAACGATGAAGAAATGAACCGGATAAGCATCAAGATCATTCCTCCTGAGGCGCATATGAAGGTATGGAAGGTTTCCGGGCCATATAAAAAGGAGGGACTTGACAATACGGAATTATTTGATGAGGTTTTTGATCCTGAAACCGACCTGAATAAAGCAAAATGGGAAGAAATGCCATTTGGTAATGGTTACAGCAGCTGGATAGCCGAGCTGGACAAACTTTATAACGAGACTAATGCAGTTGCTTACCTGAGTACGGAAATTCACTCAGAAACAGCTCAGAAAGCCAGGTTTTATCTGGGATCCGATGATGGCATTAAAGTATGGTTAAACGGAACCGTAATACTTGAGAAAAATGTAAGCAGGGGATTAAATCCCGATGAAGATTTTGTAGATATCGAACTCGCACCCGGATGGAATACATTGCTCTTAAAGGTAACCCAGGGTGAAGGTGGCTGGCAGGCGGCTGCAGTCATCTGCGATCTGAAAGGAAATCCTCTTGAGGATCTGGAATTCAGGTAAAAATTTACACTGATTTTCTGTATTACAATATTGGGTTTATTACTTTTATAACGTTAATCATTAATGAATTTGTTATGGGCAGAAGGCATATTACTGTAATACTGTTATTATTACTGATGAGCATCGGGCATGCTTATGCACAGCTTACATTCGCAGGTGTTTGTGGTGATTACGGCACAAAAATAAAGGAGCCCGGTTTCAGTGCCCTGGCTTATTACACAGTAAATGAACAAATTGACCTGGCACCAAATATTACCTATTATCTTACTCATACAGAAGGCATCCCTAATGGCGAAAAGAAATCCTCCTGGTTGTCCTTTAACCTGGACGGTCATTACAATATCTTCCAATTCGGCCAATTTGAAGGATTTGGAATAATGGGACTGAATTTTACATACGTCACCACTGAAACATTAGAAACCATCCAGGGTACAGATTACAAGGACAGAAGGCATGAAACAAAAGCAGGATTAAATGTAGGCTTCGGCGGCAGCGTTCATCTGTCAGATTTTTTTACTCCATTTACAGAATTCAAATATACCCTGGAGGATGAGGCATTTCAGGCAAATTTTCGCATCGGACTGATCTTTAGAATAATGGAGGACAAGGAAAGGGATTTTGAAGAATATTAGGAATGGATATATTAACGACACAGCCTGTAAAAACTTTTATTACTATCAGATGAAACTACCTGCAAACAGCTTCCCTATCCTAGCCCTGATATTATTATTCAGCACTGTCAGCTTGCATGCCCAGTTCAACCGGTATGGAGGCGGACTAAGCTTCAGTACTGGTATAGACCAATTTGATCCGGACAGAATAGAGACAGGGAACCCCGGTATCACTTTAAGGGGGGTGTATGATATCGATAAGAAATTATTTCTCCTTCCCTCACTCAGCTTCTATATGCCAAAACAAGTAGGCCACCAGGGCAGCACCCTGAAAACATATTATACACATCTGGATGCACACCTGGGATACCAGCTGGCTCACGAAGGCCCGATCATGTTTTATGCCTTAGCCGGAGGGGACCTGACAAGCCTTTACTTAGCATATAATACTGATGACCCCTTATTTGAGAGCAAGTTTATACCTTCACCCGGACTCAGCGTTGGGACCGGGGTTGAAATGATCATTGATGACAGGTTCAATGCCTATACCCAGGTACGATATATTGTAGGAAAATATCAGCAATTAATCATCTCTATAGGTGTGCATTATTACTGGGACGGACGCAGGTATAAGTCCTGGAAATGATTTAAACAGATTTTTTTTATCTTTATTTACTTTTGTAACAGCTTAAACAAACAGAATATGGCATTTCTAATTTCCTTATTCGGCGGTGGGATGCCCACAACTGCCAAGGTTGAACAGGACGAGGCTTCCCTGATAAAAGACTATAACGACTTCCGGGAATATACCGGTTCTGAAGAGTTAAAGAGGTATGAAGAACTTGATGCTCAGGTAAATTCGAATGAATTTGCTGAAAAGAAAAAGGAAATAATGAGCCGGAATTTCAAGAATACCGGGGAGTATAAAAAACAGCAGGAGTATCTTGCCCAGAAGAAATCCAAATCGATAAAAGACTATTATAAGATAAAGGGATCAAGTGATCTGGAGGAATTCAAACAAACAAGCTCTTCTGATGACCTGAGTAAATATGAGGAACTGACAAAGTATATTGAATCGGCGGAATTTACACAGGAAAAACAGGATGCAGGCAAGGAATTCAAAGAAACCGAGGCCTATAAGAAGGAACAGGAATACCTGCAATTGAAGAAATCTGCCCGCCTGAAGAAGTATTATAAATTCAAGGACT
>CAZILN010000213.1:0-5621 GCA_964540005.1 uncultured Bacteroidaceae bacterium
TACCTGTTTAGTAGAAAAAAGGGAAAAGCATATTATTATAATAGATGCACTAAACTGAAGTACCAACAAAGTTATCCATGGCGATTGTTTGCTCTTAATTGAACTGGTTCTTTTGGAAAGTATTGCAATCAGTTTTTGACGGTTCAGCAATCCATGAACAGAAAAGCTTACCAAAAGCACCCCAAACAGCTGAAGGCAAAGGATGAATATCCAAAATACAACATAATTGAAGGGAGATAGAGAGTCCTGTTTGCCGGCTGCTTTTTCAAAAACAGGATTAATTGTAAAATATATCACTATCGAAATTATAAAAGCAATTCCATTTACGGTTAGCATTTTTTTGAATTGCTCTGACCAAAGCCTGAAATAGGATGCGCCCAATATCTTTTTTACACCCAATTCCATTTTATATTTCAATGCACTACCAAAACTGATGTTGATATAATTGAGCCATGCAATACACATAATTATCAACGCCAATACTATACGAATGTTAACATCTTGTGCTTTATGGTTATTGTCCATAAAATTGGTTTGACCATTTAAGTGTAATTCGTTTAAAGTATAGAGCGGATAATTTGAGTCATTACCAAGTTTTTCAGGAGCGCCGTTTTCATTGGCGATCATGCTAAGGTTTCTGCTAAAAGAATCCTTTTCAGCTGGTTTATTAGTCTTGAAATAGGTGAAAAAATTGCCCCATTGCCAAAGGTCATCCTCTGTGTACATGCGATGGACCAAAATATTTTCCATAGAAAGTAACATTTCGAATTGTATATGGCTATTTGAAGGAATATCCTTAAAAACTGCTCCCACCGTGTAGCTGACATTACTCTCGTATGCTCCATTTACTATTAAAGTTTTTCCGATGGGATTTTTATCTCCGAAATATTTTTTTGTATAACTTTCTGAGATAACCAGTTGATCTTTAACCCCCAATGCACTTAAAGCATCGCCTTCTATTATGGGGAATGTGAAAATATTAAACAAGGAACCATCCGCAAAATAGACTCTATCTTCATAAAATATATCATCGTCTGATTTTACAGAAATACCCCTGTAGCAAGGATGTAATCTGGCATAATCTTCAACAAAGCTTAACTTTTCTTTAGCCAGCGAACCCAGAAGCATTACTTCTGTATTTTGAGTTCGATAAACTAAATTTCCGTATTTATGGAATTTATCGAAGCTGTATTCGAAGAATGCATTTCTGTAGATAAAAATACACGTAACTACCCCGAGTACCAGGCCAATAATTTGAACTATGTTGTTTTGTTTGTCGGCTTTATATTTATGTAAAAACTTTAGTGTCATAATAGAACCAGTTAATAATCTGCTGTGCGTATTCTCAATTTACATGCTTTTTGATTATTATACGGTACATTAATTCCTTTCATTACATGTCTTTCAGTCCGGGGGCAGGTGCCAGTTAATCTGTAGTGGGTGATTTTCCCTTTTGAACTATGGATATTAAAAAGACAAATGGAACTTATCGTATTCCGTGCCGGACAGGGCGAAAAAATCAGATGCTGCCCGGTAAGCAGACATCCTTAGATTGTATTATTTTATATAATCCCCCGGATCTACCCTTTCGCCGTTTTTATGCACTTCATAATGCAGATGGGGGCCGGTACTGGTACCGGACTGACCGAGGTACCCTATCACCTCCCCTTTCTTCACTTTCTGGCCTGTTTTTACCTTATAACTCTGCAGCTGGGTATAAAGTGTGGCATATTCCTCGCTGTGCTTTAGCTTTACAAGGTTCCCATATCCCTCCTTAAACTCGGCTGTCTCAACCTTACCATTAGCAGTAGCCACTACGGGAGTACCCATTGGTGCAGCCAGATCGATACCATAATGCATCATTATTTCCTTTTTTATGGGATGCATTCTCATACCGTATCCTGAAGTTACCCTGACATCAGCTCCTTCCTCGAGAGGCATTCCTGAGGGTATATCAGGACTTTCCGTATTGAATGATACCAGTATAGCACTGCTGCCTTCCTGGACCGGAACGCTGATATTAAACTGGTAATCAAAACCTAAACATAAGACCACTGCCAGCACTACCGGAAGTAGTATGAGTTTTTTTACCAGCTTTCCTTTTTTGTTATTTATTCGGTTCATCATGATTAATCTTTTTTTTGTGAGTGAATTACTGAATTTACTTGCTAATCCAATGCCTTCATGGTTTGTTGCCAGGTCGAGTATCAGGTTCTGATAGGATTTTAACCTTAATCCGGACCTGATAGTACTGCGGTCGGCAATGTACTCATGAACTTCGGTAATGGATCTTCTGTAGAGATAAATGAAAGGATTAAACCAAAACAGAATGCACAGTAGTTCCACAAAAAACCGATCCAGTGAATGGAACTGTCTGGCATGAGTTAATTCATGCCTCAGGATCACTTTCAGTCCATCTGATCCGGGTATA
This sequence comes from uncultured Bacteroidaceae bacterium, assembly GCA_964540005.1. GTDB lineage: Bacteria > Bacteroidota > Bacteroidia > Bacteroidales > SM23-62 > CAZILN01. Next base: position 2,432 of record CAZILN010000213.1, read on the forward strand.
TTCTGACCAAGGAATATATAATTGAATACAGAAAATGGACTGTAAGTATCCTTAGTATAGACCAGGTTAAAGGAACCTGATCTTCGGTTCACGTTTTGCCGGACCAGCATAACAAGTGATCTGATCTGTAGTACAAGTCTGACAAACAGTATGGTTGTGATAGTAAAATATACAGCTGCAATCATCTGAAACAGTGAAAAACCTCCAGCAGGATCTGCCACCTGCATTTCCTTTGGGGCAGGGAATTCACTGAACCAGTATTCCGGCATATATGGTTGTATCACAGTATAGGATTCGCTGAACGGCCAGTTAAAATGAAACAAGGGGATCATTATGGAAAAAAGTAAGCTGGAAATGAGGTAGAATCTGTTGAACTGCAATGTGGCCTCCTTCCTCAGAAAGAAATAATAGAAAGAATAACATATACCTACAGCGATTCCGGATTCTATCCAGAAAACGAGTAAAGCTTTCATTTTTCAGGCTTTTTAGTTTCAATCTGCTCCTCAATCATCTGCTTGATCTCCTCAAGATCTTTTATATCCAGATCGCCATCTCCAGCAAAAAAAGAGGCGAATTGTTTATATGACCCGCTGAAATAACTTTTCATCATCCTTTTCATCTGCTGTCTCAGGTAGCTTTCCCTGCTTACTAGAGGATAGTACTCATGAATTTTTCCATAGGTATTATATCCGATGATTTCTTTCTTCACAAGTATTCTGATGATAGTAGATACAGTAGTATAAGCTGGTCGGGGCTCAGAAAATTGCTCGACAATATCCTTCAGGAAGCCCTTACGGATCTTCCAGAGATATTGCATTATCTGTTCTTCTGATTTGGTTAATTCTTTCATTGGGGTAAATGTATGACTAATTATTTAGTTATACAATTAAATTATTAGTTTAATTATATTTTTTATTGGAATTAAGTTTTTTTAACAATACGGATTTGGTAATACGAAATTCTTCGTATATATTTGCTACGAAAGACTTCGTAGCAATTAATTAAGCTGCATGGATCGCATAAAACCTACTGAAGCCGAGTTGGATGTCCTGAGGATCCTATGGGATCATGGTCCCAACACCGTGAGATTTGTCAATGACATTCTAAACAAAAAAAAGGAAGTCGGATATACCACTACCCTGAAAATAATGCAGATAATGCTTGAAAAGAATCTGCTCACCAGGGAAGCAAAGGAAAGAAAACATATCTATACCCCGGGAATAAGTGAGAAGGAGACACAGAGTATTATGCTTGACAGGATACTTGGCGCTGCATTTGGAGGTTCGGCCTCGCAACTGGTAATGAGAACGCTTGGTAACCATAAAACCAGTAAGGAGGAGCTGGAAAAGATCAGGGAGATGATTGATAAACTTGAAAAGCAGTAATCATGGAACAGTTCCTGAATATCATTCCTGAAAGAATCATTGCTGTACTGGGCTGGACGATCCTCCACAGCATCTGGCAGGGGGCTGTCCTGGGCACCGTATTAATACTCCTGCTCCGGTCCATTCCGGCACGGCGTTCCGGGATACGTTATACAGTGTCACTGATCAGCCTGGGCTTAATTCTGATCAGTTCTGTTATCACATATATAGTAACAGCTAATTCACATTCCATTGCTGAAGGGCTATCTGTTTCAGGCGGACTACTAAGCAATACTCCAATTACTGCTACTGTCTCCGGACAACTCATCACAGAGCCGGGCAGCAATTTATCCGGAATGGGTTCCCTTCTGCCTGAAATCAGCAATTATTTCGGTCTGATCGTCACTGTCTGGTTCATTGGCGTTTTAGCATTTTCTGCACGGACAGCCGGCGGGATCTATCTTGCAGGCAGGTATAAAAAGAAAAATATACATTCCCTCCCCGATCAGTTAGTCGAGAGATTCCGGAAGATCAAACTGGCTTTCGGTATCAGGAAAAGGATCAGTTTCCTTTCCTCGGGATACGTACAGGTTCCAATGCTTATTGGATATCTCAAACCGGTTATCCTGGTTCCTTCAAGCCTGGTTTCCGGCATTCCGGTGATCCAACTCGAGGCTGTCATTACTCATGAACTGGCTCATATTGCAAGAAAAGACTACCTGATGAATTTTGCACAGATCGCCATTGAAATTATTTATTTCTATCATCCTGTAGTTTGGCTGATATCCAGGCAGATCAGGATTGAACGCGAACACTGTTGCGACGATATTTGCATTGAAAAGTGCGGAAGTGTGAATACATATGCACGTGCACTAGCTTCGGTTTCTGAGGCAGCCGGATACAATCCCTCACTGAGCCTGGCCCTGGCCGGAAGAAAGAGATTGCTCTATAACAGAATTTACAGAATAATAAACCCTCATAAGATGAAAACAAACAGATATGACAGGCTGACTGCCGGAATGCTCATTATAGCTCTGGTAATGATAATAACTCTTAGTACCGGCTCAAGGGAAAAACCCGATCAACCAACTATTGTGCCGGTAGCACTGATAAATCTGCCCGGGATATTTGCTGTTCCCGGAGAACCTGTTCCGGTTCCTGACATTGAATCCGTACCTGATCCTGTTTCATACCCGGAGCTGGTACCCATTCCTGATTATATTTCTTATCCACACCACCCTATTATCAGCTTCGGCCGGGATACCATTATAGATGTGAAGAATAATAAGGTCACAAAAACCATTCAGCATGATGATGGGATAGAAGAAAGTATTGAAATGCTTATTAAAGACGGACAGGTTGAGGAACTGTATATTGATGGCGAAAAAATCCCGGAAGACCGCCTGGGGGATTACCAGGATTTAATAGACGGCACCACTGCTGAATTGTGGCTTATGAAAGATGCATTGCAGCAGGCCAGTCAGGAATTGGAAGGCTTGGATTTTGATGAGATTTATGAGAAGATGCATATGCAAACGCAGGAAATGAAGATGATTACAGCAGAAGAAATACAAAGAATCCGGGAGGAGATGCAGAATATAAAGCTGGAAATGCCCGAGATCGATATAGATTTTGATGCAATCAGGAATGAAATTGATATGTCCATGGTTGATATCGATAAAATGAGAATTGAAATGGAGCATGCCATGCAGGAAGCAATAACGGTTTGCGAGGAAATTGACTGGGAAGAGATCAGGGAGGAGATGAAAAGGGCCAGAGAAGAAATGGAAATGATTGATATGAATAAGATAAGGGAAGAGATGGAA
>CAZILN010000214.1:0-10114 GCA_964540005.1 uncultured Bacteroidaceae bacterium
CAGGGAAACCTGCGACAGGGAAACCTGCGACAGGGAAACCTGCGACAGGGAAACCTGCGACAGGGAAACCCGCGACAGGGAAACCTGCGACAGGGAAACCCGCGACAGGGAAACCTGCGACAGGGAAACCCGCGACAGGAAAACCTGCGACAGGGACCACAGCAGGCAAACCGGCAACCCGGACTTCAACCGGCAAACCCTCAACCCGGACTTCCTCAGGAAAGCCGGCTTCCCTCGAGAAAGCAGCTGCAGAGGCTTCATCGGCGGTCCGGAAAGGCACTCAGGAATTAGAAAAGAAACTGGCAGAAGAGAAGAAACTGGCAGAAGCCAGGGTGAAAGCTGAGGCTAAGGCAGCACTCAGGACTGAGGCAGATCTTGGTAAAGATCCTGAATCAAAAATGAATAAAGCCGGGAATGAGCTTAAGAAAAGCCAAAAGGCTCTTAAGAAAGCCGACGTTAAGAAAAAGAAACTTAAAAAGGAATTAGTAGCAGCCAGAAAGAAAAAGCTGAAAAAAAAGATACTGAAGTCACTGTTGAAGCAGTATAAAGCAGCTAAAAGGAAGTGGAAGATCATTAAGAAAGATATAACTGCAAAGCAGAAGGGTATATAAAGGAAGTAATATCCTTCATTGTTTTGTGTAATATGCTGATTGACAGCAAACACCGGTGAACCCCGACCTTTTATCAACATATATTCGCAGGCTATATAATGAACTGCAGACCCTGAACGATCTTGCTGTAAAAACCGCCGATGTTGAGGCAGTACATGATATGCGTGTGCAGATCAAACGGCTGAATTGTGTATACACCTTTCTGGATGAATCAAAAATAAACGGGATTAAAAGACTGGAATATTACGAGAAACTGAAAGCTTATTTCAAGATTGCAGGAAATCTTCGCGACATTCAGTTGCATAGATCCTTACTCCAGGAGTATAAAGATCAAAATGGTGATCTGTACCAGGATTATGATAAATATATAACTGCTCTTGAAGGAGATGCCCGCGATTATTTCCACAGGAACCGTGACAGTTTCCCCATCAGGGAACAAAAAACCATTAGCAGTTCCATCCTTAATTCAGTTAAAAAGATCAGTCCCTCCGAGCTGTATAAACTTTCCGTTGTCTTTATTTCAGACCGGATTAGAAAGATTGAATCATATTACCTTCATTATGAGACTGAAGAATACCTTCATAAAACCCGCCAGACCATTAAGGAATTAAGGTACTTTCTGGAATTATTCATTGAATGTTCAGATAATACAGGAACACCCATAATCAAGTTTGAGGAGATCAAACAGGTCGAGGAGATCCTGGGTGGATGGAATGATAAACAGGTGTTTTGCGAGGATCTGAAACGTTATTACAAAAATTACAGGATCCTCCACGGCGGGAATACGTTGCCTGTTTATGAGAACCTGATTTTACAGGTGTCAGAAGATGCCAGCAGGGAAATTGTTGATATCCAACCCGTTTTACTCAGTCTTATTAGCTATTTATCCCTGAGCCTGTTGCGTCTTAAATAAAGCAGGGCCAATCCCGGAGTGCGTTTCAGCTTCTCTTTTGATCTGAGTCCTTTACTTATTGAAGTTCGGCGATATCAACTATCCGTCCTGCTCCCAGTTTCAGAAAATGTTCCCCGAATACATCTTTGAATTCTTCAATGGTACCATCCCCGCTGCAATGCGTGGGGGCGGCATACACGATACCTGAAGAAAGGAATTCTTCTGCTATCCTTTTTACCTCACTTATTCCGGTGCGCAGAAGGTGAAAGCCTCCCATCACAAGCAGTATCTTCTTATCGCTGATCTCCCTGGATTTTTCCACGATCCCGGTGATGCCCGGGTGAGCGCAGCCGGTCATAACAATATTTCCTTTGCTGGTTTCGATAATCAGGGACTGCTCTATGATAGCTGTGCCCATCTCACCGGTAGAGAACACACCCTTAATAATTTCAATCGGTTCAGTAACCTCTATCATCTTAGCACAGGATGCTTTGACTTCCTTCTTGAATCCATCGGGAAAAGAGGCTGGCAGGTACACCTTAACATCAGGATTTTTCTCCAGGAAAGATCTCAGTCCGCCTGTGTGGTCAGCATGGATATGAGATAAAACTACGATATCAACATCATTCGGATACTTCTTAAGGATGGACATGTTTGACAGCAACAGACCATCATCATTTCCTGTGTCAAAGAGTATTGTTTTATCCAATCCTTCAATCAGGCAGGAAAAACCCCAGTTGGTATTCAAATCCTCGTTAAATTGATAGTTGTCATAAAGAATAGTCAATACTGGCAGGACGTCTTCAGGTGGCATGACAGATGAATTTACGGGTTCAGCAGAGAAAGATACAAGGCCTGTAAATAGCAAACAGGTCATTATGACTGATCTTTTCATGATTCTCGTATTTAGTTCTACTCTGATTTATGTCTATTAAAGGTAAGGAATTCCCTAATAAAAACCTCCTGCCGATACATTAATAATGTCCAGCATGAATTTTCCCCTGTTCATCGAATATTTTTTTGATTCATCTACCGTCGCATTTACTTTGTTCCTGAAATTATTCCGTCCTGGGAATTAGTTAATCAGTTTCAGGACGGATTTAGTAAGGATGAAAAACTAATACACCAGACAATGAAAACAAAAACGATTTTATTAATCATGGCATTGACTGCTATTGTAGTTTCATGCATCCCCTCACTCTATCCTCTTTATAAGCCAAAGGATCTTATCCTCGATGAAAACCTGCAGGGAATATTCAGATCCGAGGATGATGATTACTGGCAGATAGAATTGCTTGACCTGGAATGGGAGAAACAGTTCTCAGAAGACTGGAACAAATATAATTCAGGCAAGACATACAAACTGGTTGTCAGGGAAGATGAGCTTGTTCAGGATTTTGCTATGCATTTGCTAAAACTCGGAGATGATCATTATTTGGATTTTTATCCGGTTGACTTTGAAATTCCAAATAAGCTGCTAAAACAACAGCTGGTCCCGGCCCATATTTTTGCCAAAGCAGAAATCACTGATAAATACCTGATACTGCATTTCTTTGATATGGATTGGATGGAGGAGCTTTTTGAAAAGAACCAGATCAAGCTTTCTCATGCTGAATTAACTGACAGGTATTTACTGACCGCTAAGACTGATGAACTGCAGAAGTTCATCATCAAATATGCCAATGACAGTACCACATTTCTGGATGCTGACACCCTGTTAAGGAAACCTGTGTGGGCGGGTAAAACTGATCCATTGGAATTCAATTTATTTTTAACAGGATACTCATCTCACGACAGAATATTTTAAATAGTAAACCTATAAATCATGAAAGCAAAAATAATTATATGTACTTTCCTGCTGGGCCTCCTGCTCCCATCATGCATCCCATCTCTTTACCCGCTATATAAAAACCAGGATCTGAAAACCAACGATCTGTTAAAAGGCCTGTGGAAAGAAGTGCAGGATGAGAACTACACATGGGAAATTTCTGCTCCCAAAGATGACTCCAGGGACTTTGTTATTTTCAAGGATACCAAGTGGTCAGATTTCGATGAAGCCGGACGAACTTACCGCTTGGAAGGCGGGCACCGGAGAGAGGAGCCAGGGAAATTTGCTCTCCACCTGGTTGAGCTGGATGGGCAGGATTACCTGAACTTTTATCCGATGGACTGGGAACTTTCACATGATTTCCTTAACTGGCACATGGTGGAAGCCAATATTTTTTCACGCGTCGAGATCAGTACGGATACCCTTTTTGTTCATTTTTTCGATCCGGATTATATGGAGCAACTCATCCTCGAGAACAGGATCAAGATCTCACATGTGAAACTGGATGAAAGAATATTCATCACTGCACGTACTGAAGAGCTTCAGAAATTCGTAAAGAAGTTCGGGAATAACCCCGAAGCCTATATAAAGACCGATACCCTGGTAAGGGCAAATTAATTTTTTGTTATTTTGTTCCTTGAGATGTTCAATAGACTATTTTCTCAAGAAACGTCCATGATAATATACTCCAGTGAAGCTTGATAATTTGCGTAAATACTTTCAGAATATTGCAGGCAACAGGATAGTCCAGCACTTTCTTTTCTGGGGACTATCCTTCGTGATACTGGTGAACTTTTTCTCCACTTCCAATAAGATGGAGAAAATTGATTTCATATACACCTTCCTTTTTCATATCAGCCTGGTAATAGCCGTTTATGTGAATATCTGGCTGCTGATACCCCTGTTTATGACAAAGCGCAGATACCTGTATTACCTGCTGACCGTTGTGGCACTGCTGTTCCTTTCATCATTCATTAATCAGCTGACCTTCAGTAAACTGGTGGATATTATCCTTCCGGATTATTATTTCATTTCTTTTTATGAGCTTGATGATATTCTGAAATTTATTTTTATCTACCTGGCTCTTTCCAGCCTGTTAAAACTATCCAAAGGATGGTTTATGCTTATGGAAACCAACCGCAGGATGCTGCTGATCGAGAAGGAAAAAACCGAAACCGAACTGAAAGCTCTCAGGTCACAGGTCAATCCTCATTTCCTGTTTAATTCCCTGAACAACATTTATTCCCTGGCATTGAACCGTTCAGAAAACACCCCGGAAGTAATCCTGAAACTATCTGAACTGATGAGGTATATGCTTTATGAATCTAATGAGCAGCTGGTACCGCTCAGGAAGGAGCTGGTATACCTGGAGAACTATATCGAGTTGCAGAGGATCCGTTCTGATCAACAGGCTTCCATCTCATATGAATTTCATGGGGATGTAAAAGACCAGAAAATTGCTCCTTTACTGTTTCTTCCTTTCGTTGAAAACAGTTTTAAACATGGAATAAAAGGGGAAACCGAAGGGGTATTTGTGAATATCAGGCTGGAACTGGAAGAGGAAAATTTAGTTTTCATGGCAGAGAATAATAAAGGAAGGATTGATTCCATTGAAGAGGATCCGGAAAGTGGTATCGGACTTCAGAATGCAAGGCGGCGCCTTGAATTGATCTATCCCGGCAAACATGTGCTGGAAATAACAGAAAATGATAGTAATTTCACCGTTAAGCTCAAGCTGAAACTAAGATGGTAATAAACTGCATTATAGTTGATGATGAGCCGCTGGCCAGGGAGGTGCTGGAAAAATATGTTGCTGATTGCCCACAGCTCAGGCTGAGCGATTCCTGCAGTTCTGCTTTTGAGGCCATTGATTCGGTAAAGAATAATGAGGTGGATCTTATCTTCCTGGACATCAATATGCCAAAGCTTTCAGGCATCAGTATGATACGGACCATGGACGCTCCGCCTGAGGTGATATTTACTACGGCCTATCCTGAATTTGCTGTCGAGGGATTTGAGCTTGATGCTGCCGACTACCTGGTGAAGCCCTTCTCTTTTGAACGTTTTATGAAGGCTGTGAATAAAGCCATAAGGCGTTTTGAGATGCGGAAAGCTGGAGGAATTGAAACCGGGAACCACGATAATCACAGCTACCTCCTGATTAAGTGTGACGGAAAACTTTACAGAGTGGATTTTGATATGATATATTACCTGGAAGCATTCGGGGACTATATCAAAGTGCATTTAGAGGACGGGACCCTTCTGACACATGATACCTTAAAACGCATGGAGAGCCTGTTACCTGGCGGAAAATTCCTCAGGATTCACAGATCTTTTATAATCGCACTCGAAAGGATACAATTTATTGAAGGGAACCGCATCAGGATAGGTAATGCGGACATTCCTGTGGCGGCATCTTACCGTGAGGGATTAATGAAAGAACTGGACAGCAGAACTGAGGATAGTGAATAGACCCGGTAATGCGGCGTGTATACTTCCCATGTGTTTCAGCAATACTTTATCTGCACAGGTTTATCTGATCAGGACTGGTATTTCTGATCATGAGAGGTATTTCTGAAGCAGATTTTTCAGCTGGCCCGGTTTGACCGGTTTGGAAATGTATTCATTACAACCCGCGGCCAGTGAGTTCTCGCGGTCATGTGCGAAAGCAAAAGCAGTCAGGGCTATAATAGGGATATCCCTGTTAGTTTTACGGATGGCCCGTGTTGCCTGCAATCCGTCCAGTTCAGGCATGCGTATATCCATGATGATCAGGTCAGTATCACCATGTTCCTTCAATATATCAATGGCCTGTTGACCATTCCTGGCCCAGAGAAGTTCAGCATTTGATTTCTGAAGCATGGATTCGAAAAACAGGTAATTGGAACTGTCGTCTTCAGCAATAAGTATTTTTTTATTGTCAAACACTGCTTCGGTCTCAGGTATCTTTTTCCGGGAAATGCTTACAGTATCTTTTTCCTTCACAGCTTCATTTCTTAAAGGAAGAGAGAAATAAAATATTGATCCCTGCTTCTCAACTGATTCAACCCACATTTTGCCTCCAAGGATCTCTATAATCTGGCTGGAAATGGACAGACCCAATCCAGCGCCTCCATAATGCCTTGTAAATGAATCATCAGCCTGCCGGAATCGTTCGAATATTACTGATTGTTTATTTGCTGGTATACCAATACCAGTATCTTTTATATAAAAATTAATCCGGGAAGCTGCGAGTTCATACCCCAGTTCAATATATCCATCGCTTGTGAACTTGAGGGCATTTGCCAGAAGGTTGTTCAGGACCTGTGTCAGCCGTAGCTTATCGGAATGGCACACTGGGCTTTCTGATTCAGGGAAGTTATGACGGATACTCAGCCGGGCTTTGCTTATAACTGATTTTTCCTCCCTGAAACCCGATATGATTTTCATCAGGAAGGAATTAATATCTATAGGCGTTATATACAGGCTCAGATCTCCTGCTTCCATGCGTGAGATATCGATCAGGTCAGTGATGATAGCCATGAGTTCCTTACCCTTTGAGTTGATAAGGTGGATATACTGGTTTATATCATCAGGGCTCAATTCATCACTTTGCAATAATTCCGAAAAACCGAGAATGGCATTCATGGGTGTCCTGATCTCGTGTGACATATTGGCGAGAAATGCTGATTTCAGGCGATCAGATTCCTCGGCCTTTTCTTTGGCTGCTTTCAGCTTAACTTCATACTGCTTACGTTCGGTGACATCCTGGAACATGACTGCCAAATGGCGGGGTGCCAACTGGAAAGCCTGGATATCAAAAGCCCCTTTTATTTGATCATCTTCATAGAACTGGTCGGTTTTGCTCCACTTTTCACCGTAGAGTGCGGTTTTTTTATATTGCTCAGGGATCTCTGTACCTGCCAGATTTGGAAAGGCTTGTTCAATTGTTTTTCCAATTTGAAGGGAAGTATTAATACCTGTAATACCATCAGCGGCTTTGTTAGCACCCACGAGTATCAAGTCACCATCCTCGTTTAGCTCGTAAAATAGCATTCCAAGGGGAGAGCTGTCGATAAGGTTTTGAGAGAGTGTCTGGCTTTCCTGCAGGGCTTTCTCTGTTGACAATTGCTCAGAAATATCAAAACCGACACCTACAATCCGGTATACTTCTCCCCGGTCATTCATAACCGGGTATAATGATACCAGGGCCGGGAAAACTTCGCCATCCTTTCTGCTGCATGTATGGAATGCTGTGAAATCCTTGTTCTTCCCGATAAAGGACTTCATTCTTTTTTTAATCTCAGGAAGCATGTCCGGTGTATAGAGGATTGATACCGGTTTCCCGATGATTTCTTCTTTCTTGTACTGCCAGATGTTCTCGGCACCCGGACTGAACTCAAGGATATTCGGTATGGGATCGGAAAAATCTGTAATGATGAAAGCGATATTGGAAGCAGCCTCGTACATGGCCCTTAATTGCTTAGTAATTTCCTCAACCGCCTGTTTCGCCTTTTCCTGTTCGGTAATGTTGCGGTAACTCCAGACCCGTCCTTTTTTAATACCATCGATCAGCAGCGGGCGTGTATAATACTCAATAATAGAACCGTTTATCAGCCTGAACCTGCCCTGATGGTTTTCAGTTGTCAGGCAAATCTCCGCCGATTTCTTCAGATAATCCTCGGGTTCTTCGAAATTTTTATAGACAGCCTGGGTGATCTTATCCTGTTCGAGAGTGAGGCCTTTCGTTTGTTCTATACCCAGGATCTTAAGGACCCGCTTGCTGCTGAGCAAAATGTTGTTATCATTATCGACGACTGTGATCCCATCGGCCGTTGATTCCAGTGTACAGCGCAGGTTGATTTCGGTTTGCCGGAGATCATCCTCCATTTGTTTCCTGTCAAGTACGTTGGCTATGATCTCAGCAAAAATTTTAAGGAGTGAGATATGTTCCCCGGGCCATTCTTTCTCCTGGTTTACAGTTACCATTCCTAAAAACCCTATCAATTTATTATGACAGAAAACAGGTACATCAATCTGTGATTTGATGCCTGCATCACGTATCATACTAAGCATAAACTCTTCAGAAGCAGGGATACTTTCAAGAGTGGTATACCGGAATACTTTTCCCTTTTTGAGAGTATTCAGCCACCATTGTATCTTTTCGGTGGATTTGGGGTGGTTATAATAATCTGAATAGGGATCGTTTTCCTGCATCCAAAGACCAGTGCAGTTAAACAGAGAAAGGTCATCTGAGAATAAAAATACATAAGAACGGTCAACCTCGGTGAATTTGCTGATTTCCCTCAAAGCATCATGCACCGCCTTGTCCAGCTTCTCGGTGGGCAGGTTGATAAACTGTGAGGATATCTCGGTAAGAAGGCGTTCGAATTGCAGACGAAATTCAATATTTCTTTCTGCATTTTTCCTCTCTGTTATATCCATTACAGTAAAAGTAATCCCCCGCGAATAATCATTAGGATCCAGTGGGACTGAGCTCAGATAAACATCGATGATTTGTCCCTCTTTTGTTAAAAACTGGGATTCGATGCTGCCTATTCCGAATTTATCAATGGCCTCGTATTTAATTTTGCCAACCCGTTGATATTCTTCTTCTGTCTGATAGAGCTTTCGGGCGCTTTGCCCGATTAGTTCCTTCCTGGAATATCCCAGCATTTTGCACATCACACTGTTAGCCTCAATAAAGATCCGGTTAATCATCATTCCAATCCCAACAGGTGCTGCTCTGAAAATACTGTCTATGTCTATGCTATTTTGATGAAGATTATGCTGTGGATTTTCCCCTTTATCATTCATACGAGTAACCATAAGCTATTCCCTGGGGGTGTCATTCATTTTTCACCCATTTTAATCATTATAATTTGTGCTAAATATACATCAATTAAATGTCGCATAGGAAATTTAACTGGTGAGGTTCCTCATCTCCAGTTGTTATCTGAATAAGGGGAACAAATGAATTCAGGATACACGCTTTTATGGAAACGTCAGGCTGAATATTGTGCTGCTACCAGGATCAGACCAGACCTTAATACTGCCCCTGTGCAGGTTCATGATCTGCCTGCACAGGCTTAATCCGAGACCTGAGCCCCCTTCTTGGCTTGTATAAAATGGGACGAATATCTGGTCCATCTCTTCTTCCTGGATGCCTTTCCCGTTATCTGAGACACTCAGGATTGCTTTCTTCCCGATCAATTCAGCCGAAACACTGATACAGGGATTATCAATCCCCTGCAGAGCATGGACCGAGTTGTTGATCAGGTTAATACAAACCTGTTCAATTAGCTTCTCATCACCAAAGACCGGTAATTCTTCCGGAAAAACCTCTGTTTTCAACAGTATGCCGTTCTTGTCCATCGCGGGCTGAAAGAGTTGTTTCAGGTGCTCAAGCAGCCTGGCTGCTCCGAAGCTGTTGAAAATCGGTGGAGGTAATTGTCTGAGGTTCTTATATGTATCGATAAATGCCATCAGTCCCTGGCCACGCTTTTTTATGGTATATAGTCCTAACAGGGTTTGTTCAATAGCAGCATCATCAATTTCAGAGACGATCCTGGGTTTTCCCTCATCTTCGTAAATATCTATCAGGCTGGTGGTTAACAGGTTGATAGGACTCACAGAATTCATGATCTCGTGTGTGATGATCCTTAGCAGTTTTTGCCATGCTTCGGATTCCTTTTCTTCGATTTCCTGCTGGATGTTCTGAAAGGATATTAGTTTAATGCACTTTCTGTCCGATTTAAACTCCCTGGCACTGGCAAGAAATTCCTTGCTCCCCGAGCTTACAAG
>CAZILN010000215.1:0-8410 GCA_964540005.1 uncultured Bacteroidaceae bacterium
TAGTAACATGATAAATTCATACCCCGGAAATCTCAGGTCAATTATTTCTGCTGTGGTATGCTGCATTAGTATCATAGCATTTCCACCGGTAATCTGTGCACAGAGCGCAGATATTAAGTTTCAGCATTTAACTACCAGTGACGGACTTTCGCAATCAACCATAGCATGTATTCTGCAGGATAGCAAAGGTTTTATGTGGTTTGGGACCCAGAACGGCTTAAACAGGTATGATGGTTACAGCTTTACAAATTATTATAATGATCCGGATGACACAATCAGTATTCTGGGCAGCTTTATTTTCAGGATAATTGAGGACAGGTACGGGAATTTATGGATAGGGACCGAGAGCGGACTAAACATGTACAACCAATCTGCTAACAATTTCGTCAGGTATCGACATGATGAGAATGATCCATCGAGCCTGGGTGGTAATGAGGTTCGTGCTATTGTTGAGGATAACAGTGGTAATCTCTGGATTGGAACAGTAGGTGGTGGTCTGGACCGTTTTGACAGTGACAGCAAGAAATTTATTCATTATCAACATAATAAGAATGATCCGGGCAGTCTGAGCAGTAATAATATCTGTTCTTTATACGAAGATGATAATAATACCTTATGGATCGGATCTATGGATGGGGATATCGACCTTTTTGACAGGGAAAATGAAACCTTCAGCTCCATTTATTACGGTGGTAAAAAACTATCTGATGATGAGATCTGGAACATTACGAGTGACAGCAATGGTAATATCTGGATCAGTACCTATCGGAGCGGCCTTTATATGATCAGTTTTTCAGGGAAAGAAGAAGCTGAGGTTTTCCATTATATTCATGACAATAAGGATCCGGGATCCATAAGCTGTAATTTTATATTAACAGTTTTTGAAGACAGCGAAGGAAGGATCTGGGTAGGCACGGAAAACGAAGGATTGAATCTGTTTGACAGAAAGAGTGAAAGCTTCATTCATTACAGATCAGATCCTTTTGACGATAAAAGTCTGAACAATAATTCCATCTGGTCAGTTTACGAAGACAAAACCGGAAACCTTTGGTTTGGCACACATGCAGGAGGTATAAACCTGCTCACAAAACATGGCGGATATTTTGATCATTATAAGCATTATCCGGGGAATAAAAACAGCCTGAGTCATAATTCAGTGACCTCTTTCTGTGAAGACTCCCGTGGTTACTTCTGGATAGGTACCGATGGTGGTGGATTAAATAAGTTTGACCGGGGAACAGGGAATTTTATACACTATAATGTGGAGAACAGTGGTCTGGGCAGTGATGCGGTTTTGTCAATTTTCGAAGACAGCAGAGGCAATCTCTGGGTCGGAACATGGGAGGGTGGACTGAATTTATTTGACAGGAAAAGCCGCAGTTTTAAAAAGTACACCAAAGAGAACAGCAGCATTTGCAGTAACACATTCTTTTCAATCATTGAAGATAAAAGGGGTATTTTATGGACGAGTTCATTTTTTGGTGGACTGAGTTATTATGACAGGGATCACAATACATTTATTAATTACACTCCCGGTAACAGCCGGATTAGTGATGACCAGATGAGGATGATTCTGGAAGATTCCTATGGGAATCTATGGGCTTGCGGAGCAACTGGACTGAATTTATTCAATCCTGAAACAGAAACTTTTACCGTATATAAATATGTTGAAAATAACAGGGAAAGTCTGAGCAAAGGATATGTCCTTTCGATCCTGGAAACCGCCGATTCTGCACTTTGGATCGGCACCACAGGTGGTTTGAATAAATTTAACAGGCAGCAGCAGGATTTCACACATTTTCAAGTTAAAGACGGATTACCCAGCGATGTTATTAAAGGGATTGAGGAGGATGGCCAGGGCAATCTCTGGTTCAGTACAAATAGGGGGATTTCCAGACTGGATCCCGGAACCGGAATTTTTAAGAATTATGATATTTCAGATTGTTTGCAGAGTAATGAATTTTACCAGTGCAGTTATTATAAATCCCGTAATGGAGAAATATATTTTGGAGGTGTTAATGGTTTCAATGTATTTCAGCCGCAAGATATAAAGGACAATCCTTATATTCCTCCGGTTGTAATGACTGATTTCCACATATTTAATAAACCGGTGAAGATCGGGATCAATTCCCCCTTACCGGTTCATATCAGTGAAGCATCAGTTATCACTCTATCATACTGGCAAACGGTCTTTTCATTTGAATTTACTGCCTTGAATTATATTTCAAGTGAAAAAAATCAGTACAAGTATAGACTGGATGGTTTTGATCCGGAGTGGAATTATGCTGGCACCAGACATACAGTCTCTTACACCAATCTCGATCCGGGTGAATATACTTTTAGAGTGAAGGGCTCCAACAATGATGGGCTATGGAATGAAGAGGGGACTTCTGTAAAGATAATCATTACCCCACCTTTCTGGCAAAAATGGTGGTTTAGAATAACCGAAATATCATTACTGGTTTTTACTATACTCCTGATATTTTATTTAAGGATCAGGCAGGTAATTAACAGAAATGTCATTTTGGAGAAAACGGTGAAAGAACGGACAAAAGAAATCAATGAAAAAAACGCAATTCTCCAGAACCAGACAGAGGAACTGAAAGCCCAACGTGATGAATTGGATGTGTCTAATTCTGTCAAAGACAAGTTATTTTCAATCATATCACACGATCTTCGAAGTCCTTTCAATACCCTGATAGGGTTTACTGAACTTATCAAGTCAAGATATGATGATTACTCCGATGAGGAGAAAAAGAAAATGATCGGGATTATCAGTGACTCCGCCGATCAAACCTACCTCCTTCTTGACAATCTGTTGAACTGGTCCAGGTCACAGAGAGGAAGCCTCCGTTTCAACCCCCGGATGACCAGTATTGTCAGTTTGATAGAAAGTAAAATAGATCTGTTGAATTTTCAGGCAGAAAACAAAAATATCCGTATTGAATTTGACCATGCTCAGGAAGATATAACGCTGGAGATAGACCCGGACCTTATCAATGTGGTGATCCAGAATCTGCTCACCAATGCGATCAAATTTACTAAAGCCGATGGTAACATTCAGGTGAATACTAAAATTGAAAACAATCACCTGATTATTTCTATCAGGGACAACGGGATAGGGATATCGGACGGTGATATAAAGAAACTGTTCAGGCAAGATACTCACTTCTCCTCCAGGGGCACTGTCCAGGAAGTAGGAACCGGACTTGGCCTGCTAATCTGTAAAGATTTTGTTGAGTTGCACCAGGGGAAAATATGGTTGGAGAGCGAATTGAATAAAGGATCTTCATTTTTCGTTAGCCTTCCTGTCACACAGACCTAGCATTGTTCGTATATCCCTGCCATCCAGCACCAGGATAATAATTATCAATTAAGCCTTAAAGATTCAAGCAGTTCTAAAATACAGGTGAGCTCATTCACCAATGATCTTTACCAGTACCCTTTTCTTTCGCTTCCCGTCAAATTCCCCGTAAAAGATCTGTTCCCACGGGCCAAAGTCGAGGCTGCCGTCTGTAACGGCCACTACTACCTCCCTGCCCATAATGGTCCGTTTCAGGTGGGCATCGGCATTGTCTTCGTATCCATTATGCCGGTACTGGCTGTATGGCTTTTCCGGTGCAAGCTTTTCAAGCCATACTTCGAAGTCGTGGTGCAGGCCTGATTCATCATCATTAATGAACACACTGGCTGAGATATGCATGGCATTTACCAGGCATAAGCCTTCCTGTATCCCGCTTTCTGCCAGGCAGGTTTGTACTTCGGGAGTGATATTTATAAGCTGCCTGCGCTGTGTTATATCGAACCAGAGTTCTTTTCGGTATGATTTCATTCCTTAGATTTTTAAAGACGTCATATTCCAAGTTCTTTTTTAATGGTTTCTATTTTACTGTCAAGTTCTGAAACGGCAGCCTCATAATTCTCCCTCTTATTCAGTTCGCCCCTCACAGAAAAATAGAATTTTATCTTTGGTTCCGTACCCGAGGGACGGATGGATACCTTGGTCGCATCTGAGGTAATGAACTGCAGTACATTGGAGACAGGTAGGTTTATTTCGTGGGTGGTGCTGGTTTGAGCATCACTTGACTTTTGTTCCTGGTAATCGTGAATCAGAATGACATCGGATCCGGCAAGGGTTTCAGGGGGATTATTCCTGTAATTCACCATCATTTCCTGTATCTCTTCTGCACCCGATTTACCCTTCCTGTAAATAGATATAAGGCTTTCCCTGAAAAGCCCGAATTCCTGGTAGATATCGAGTAAGAGCTTGCAAAGGGTCTTACCCTGGTCCCGGGCCCATGCCGCAGCCTCAGCAATCAGGGCACAGGACATGACTGCGTCCTTGTCCCGTACAAACTCACCTGCCAGGTACCCGTAGCTTTCTTCTGCTCCTGCTATAAAACTCTTTTTGCCTTCATGCCTTCTGATAATATCAGCTATGAATTTAAATCCTGTCAGCACATTAAATACTTCTACACGGAAATATCCGGCGATCTCAGCCAATATCTCCGATGTTACAATAGTTTTGACGATATATTCCTTACCGGAAAGCATGCCTTTCTCTTCCCATTTGTAAAGAAGATAATATATAAGCAGGGCCCCTGTCTGGTTACCGTTTAACAGGACCATCCTGTCATCATTATCTCTCACGGCGATCCCGACACGGTCAGCATCCGGATCGGTTCCCATGACCAGGTCTGCATGGGTCTCTTCGGCTTTTTCCAGGGCCATTGCCAGTGCGGCTGATTCTTCAGGATTGGGAGAATATACTGTTGGGAAGTTTCCATCAACAACATCCTGCTCGGGTACATTGATGAGGGATGTGAAACCAAACTTCCTGAGCGACATGGGTACCAGTTTTACACCTGTACCGTGAATAGGTGTATATACGATCTTTAAATCACTGTGTTTTTTAATGATATCAGGTGACAGTGACAATTTGTGGAGATTATTGAGATATATCCTGTCAAAATCTTCACTGATGAGTTCTATCCCTTCATCCGGACCGTCAAAATTAACTTCATCAATACCGGTGATCTTCCGGACCTCCCTGATAATGTTTTTATCATGCGGACTGATAATTTGTCCCCCGTCTTCCCAGTAAACCTTATATCCGTTATACTCTTTAGGATTATGAGAAGCTGTGATTACGATACCGCTCTGACAACCAAAATGCCTGATGGCGAAAGATAACTCGGGTGTGGGCTTGAGTTCATCAAATACAAAAGCCTTTATACCATTTGCGCTAGCTATCTTTGCGGCCGTATCCGCAAATAATTTACTGTTATTCCTGCAATCATAGGCAATGGCTATTTTTATTTCTGAACGGTCTTTAAAGCTGCTGAGCAGGTAATTGCATAACCCCTGGGTTGCCATTCCAACAGTGTATATATTCATACGGTTTGTACCCACACCCATAATACCGCGGAGTCCCCCGGTACCAAATTCGAGATGAGTATAGAAGGCCTCCGTGAGTTCATTCTCATCATTTTCCATCAGGTATCTGATCCTGTCTTTAGATTCCTGGTCTATCGGGCTTTCCAGCCATTCTGTGGCTTTCTGAAGTACCTGTTCCTTTAAGTCTTTACTGATCATATCTTGTTATTGCTTATTAGTTCCAGTATGCAGTCCTGCAGGCTTTGTTTCCAGTGGGGAATATCAACATTGTATTTGTTTATGATTCCGGATTTATCCATGACGCTGTAGGAAGGCCTTTTAGCCTTCTGAGGGTACCCTGAAGAAGGTACCGGTATTATTTCACAGTCGATTCCTGACAATTGTATGATTTCTTTTGCCAGCTCGTACCAGCTGCACTGACCGGCATTGGAGTAATGGAAGATGTCAACACCCGGAGTATCCTCTCCTGGGTTTATATCCTGGATGATCCTGATGATCATACGGGCCAGGTCTCGGGCATTGGTCGGGGTACCCAGCTGGTCATTGACCACAGTAAGTTCATCACGCTGCCTTCCAAGCCTTATTATGGTTTTTACAAAATTGGAACCGTAAAGTGAATATAACCAGGAAGTACGTATAATGATCCCTGAACCTGTGGATATTACGTGTTCTTCGCCGGCCAGTTTGCTTTTTCCATATACTGACAGAGGATTTGGGCTATCTTCAGTAGTGTACGGGGTATTTTTCACCCCGTCAAAAATAAAATCAGTTGAAATCTGGATAAAGGGCATCTCCTTTGTATGGGCAGCCCTTGCCAGGTATTTAACCGCTTCCCCGTTGATCCTGAATGCAAGTTCAGCTTCATCTTCAGCTTCATCCACAGCGGTATAGGCAGCACAATTCAGCAGAATATCAGGTTGAATATTGTACAAAAAGCGTTCGATTTCATCCTCCCGGCAGATATCAAGTTCATCTACATCAGTAAATATAAACTGGATCGAAGGATCAGAATGTTCCAGTCTCTTGATTTCCTGTCCTAACTGACCATTGGCGCCGGTAACCAGGATTAGTTTCATTATATAAAATTATTTTCTGCTTCATCCAGGGCAGGGAAGCTGGCATCCTTCTCAGATACCTTAATATTCTCAGCCGGCAGTTTCCAGTCTATTCCCAGGCTGGGGTCAGCATAATGAATACCTCTTTCTGCCTCTGGCTTGTACAGCTCATCACATTTGTAGAATACCGTTGCAGATTCGCTGAGAACCGAAAAACCATGTGCAAATCCCCCGGGGATCAATATCTGCAATTGATTCTCTGCTGATATTTCAATGGTAAAAGCCTTACCGAAGGTAGGGGAGTTTTTTCTAAGGTCGACTGCTACATCCCAGATATTTCCTTCAAGAACGCGGAGCAATTTTGTTTGTGCATTAGGATTCAGCTGGTAGTGAAGGCCCCTGATGATCCCGTAGGAAGACTGTGACTGGTTATCCTGTACAAAAACCCGGCTGATGCCGGCATCACTGAAAACCTGCTTATTGTAACTTTCGAAAAAATATCCTCTGGGGTCTGTAAAGATCCTTGGCTGTATAATCAATAAACCCGGGAACCTGGTTTCTCTGAGTTCCATTTTATTTTTTATTTTCAAGAACTTTAATCTTGTTCTCCGCAATGTTTAACAGATACTGGCCGTACTGGTTCTTGCCGAGTTCACGGGCAAGCATCAGCAACTGATCACGGTTGATGAATCCCCTTTGATAGGCTATTTCTTCTAAGCAGGAGATTTTCAGGCCCTGTCTTGTTTCAATGGTATGAATATAATTTGATGCCTGTAATAAACTCTCATGGGTGCCGGTATCCAGCCAGGCCATTCCGCGTCCCAATAACTTGATTTTAAGCCTGTTTTCATACAGAAACAGCCGGTTCAGGTCAGTGATCTCAAGTTCACCCCTTGGGGAAGGTTTCAGAGATTTCGCCTTTTCGATTACATCATTTGAGTAGAAATACAATCCGGTTACAGCGTAGTTACTCTTGGGCTTTGTAGGTTTTTCTTCAATACTCAATACCTTGCCTTCACTTGTGAATTCAACCACCCCGTAACGTTCCGGATCATTTACATAATAGCCGAAAACGACTGCCCCGTCTTTTAACCCGGCAGTTTCGAGCAGTTCATGTCCAAATCCATGACCATAGAAAATATTGTCACCAAGTATGAGGCACACATTATCACTCCCGATGAATTTTTCCCCTATAATAAATGCCTGTGCCAGTCCGTCGGGAGAAGGCTGTATTTCGTATGTAAGCGATATCCCGAACTGATCCCCCTTACCCAGGAGATTCTCATAAAGGTGGATGTCATCAGGGGTGGATATGATGAGTATTTCCCTGATACCCGCAAGCATCAGCACGGAAAGGGGGTAATAGATCATTGGTTTATCGTATACCGGAATGATCTGCTTGGAAATACTTTTTGTCAAAGGATAAAGCCTGGTCCCGGCTCCGCCCGCTAAAATTATGCCTCGCATTATCAAAGAATTTTGTTAAAATAGTCTATGGTTTTTTTGAGCCCGTCTTCAAGCTGAATGCCTGGTTCCCATCCGTCAAGCAGCGTTTTTGCCAGAGTGATATCAGGGCATCTCCGGCTGGGATCATCTTCAGGCAGGTCCCTGTAATCAATTTTTGATGCGGAGTCAGTCATCTTCAGAACCAGCTGCGCCAGTTCCATGATCGTGAATTCTGAAGGATTTCCCATGTTTACCGGTCCGGTTACATCATCCTCAGTATTCATCATTCTGATCAAACCTTCCAACAGGTCATCAATGTACTGGAAACTCCTGGTCTGGGAGCCATCACCGTAAATGGTCAGATCCTGGTTCTTAATGGCCTGAACGACAAAATTTGATATTACCCTGCCATCGTTGGCATCCATTCTCGGACCATAGGTATTAAAGATCCGGACTATTTTTATCTTAACGTCATTTTGCCGGTGATAATCCATACAAAGGGTTTCGGCGCA
>CAZILN010000216.1:0-11502 GCA_964540005.1 uncultured Bacteroidaceae bacterium
CCGGGATAATCCCGCACCTGAAGGAATCCACCAGGACGGTTTCCCTGTACCTGTAAACCACACCGGGCTGCTGGTAATCAATGGCATCCCCAACATATATTTCAGAGGACACAGGATCTATCCCCAGGCTGTAGAACTGCTTTCCTTCTCCTGATATTACAGGTTCTGCCGGTAAAATTGTTGATGATACATTCATCCGGTAAATATCCTTGTTAATAAAATACAGTGTGTCAGCCGAGGCATTTATTGCCAGGCTGAAAGGTGAAGCATCCAGTGAGGAAAAACTCAGTTTCCGTATGATCTGAAGGCTTACCGCATCAATACAACTGATGGCGGCTGTATCCTGTCCATATGCACTTCCCTGAAAACCACCATCCGAAAGCACCCAGAGCCGGCCATCCCTGTCAATTACCATGCTGTTTGGCTGCCGGTTTACTTTTACGGAGTCAGTAATCATGTCTGTACGGATGTCAATTACCAGGATAGTATTGTCAAATGACCAGCAGGCAGCAAAGACCCTGTCTCCATACAGGAGCATTGATTCAGCTGAGTGCTGGTAAAACCGTCCCGAATGATTATCTGTGTCAATTGCTCCTGTGATAGAATACTCCGAGAGATCAACGATGAAGATCTTCCTGGCATATATATCTGAGACATAAGCTTTCGTGTCATTAATAATCAGCATTTGCCGGGGTGATTCAAATCCTGTGATCTTGTCTATCATTGTAGCATCGCCGGGATCAAAACAAATGATCTTTGCGGAATTATTAACCACCACATATCCCTTACCCATGCTAAAGCACAGTGACTGGGCCACGTCCCCCAGTGGTATCTTATTCGCAACTAAAAAGATATTATTAGAGACCTTGTTGTTTGAGTAATCATAGAAAGACAGAGAGGAATTATCATACATAAAGTTGCCTTCGTTCACAATAAAAACCCCGGCCGAACCCTGGAAATCCAGACCTTCTATACGGACCGGATTATTTTCGCATCCGGACAGTGAGAACAAACCTGCAATAAACAGCAGTAATAAGTATAAACTTGATCCGGAACCTAAGCCTGAACCTGAAGGGATGATTATATCCTGTTTTTCGTTCATCTTAAAACCTGTATTCGAGAATGACTGAATAATTTCTTCCGGGCATGGGCCGTGTGTAAATCATCTGGTAATCTGTATCGAAGATGTTCCTAATCCCAACTTGCAATAAAAACTCTTGTTCGAGAATCCTTATTTCTTTTCCCAGCATCAGGTCATTCAGCATATAGGGGGTCAGAATGATCTCAAATGCATCTGCATGGTTACCGGTCTGTGTATACCTCTTTCCTGAATATTCCAGTTGATAATTAAGGAACCAGGAGCTTCTGTTTATATTGATATTCAGATTACCGCCATGCCGGGGGATGTATATAAGTTGCCTGCCCTTCGACAGGTCGTTATCAGCCACCGGACTCTCGTTGGTGGCCACGGTAAGTGAATAATTGCTTCTCAGCTGATACAGCCATTCACCCGTTTTACCATCGGCAACCAGCTGCAATTCCAGTCCCCGTGTGACCACCCTCCGGATGTTTGAAGCAGTCCAGTACCGGTAAGGGGTGGGTGTCCAGATGATCCAGTTGTCTATGTCCGCATAAAATGCAGCAAGCTGAGTGCTCAACGATAATCCATCCCCCGAGCTTCTGAGACGCAGGCTGAGATCAGCGGATATTCCTTTCTCAGGTTCCAGATCCGGATTTCCCCCCGGTATCCAGTACAGGTCATTCAGGTCAGGGTTTTTATAATTACGTGACAGGTTGGCTTTCAGGCTCAGGTCCCGGCCCACAGGCAACAGATATTCAAAACCGGCTGAGGGCATGGCAGCCAGCCAGCGCCTGTCAACCAGTTCCTCCCTGAGCAGGAGGTAGGCCTCCAGGTTTTTTCCCAGTTTCCGGCTGGCTGTGCTCATCATGGAGAGTTTGCTGCGCGATCCATGATAACCATCCTGTCGTACTGCTTCATAATTGCTGGCGTCCTGCACATCAAACCTGAGTTGGGATTGCAATTCAAATTTCCCGGAGAACCGGTGCCTGTGCTCCAGGCTGCTTGAGATTTCCAGTTCGCTGTTATCAGAGTCATAATTAATATAGTCGAACTGAAGGGTACGCAGGAAGTAATCAAGTTCAGTCCTCGAAATCCCGGTCCGCAGCCTGATATCCCCACTGGGATAGTACTTTATCCATCCGAAGGTAAGCCGTAGGGATCTGTCATCCTGAAATTCCTCCCTCCGGTTGCCTTCATAACTTGCCAGCGGCGGCAGCCTTCGATGCGACTGTTGTAACCAGAGGCTCAGGGATAACAGATTATCGGCATTCAGCCTGTAATATCCTTCCTGCAGGAGACCATAACGTTTATACATGGCATCCCTGACCCGCTCCTTTGCTGATGGTATCAGGGTCCGGTTTATATATGAATAATTGTTTTTCGAATAATTATAAAACAACCGCGTATTAAAATGCCAGCTTTTACGGGTAACTCCTGTTTTGAAAAGCATATTGTAAGTACTGAAACTGGCATATTCCTGTATCAGTTTTCCCCCTGTGTTTTCCGACCAGTCGGGCTTACTGTTCATGACTACAGATCCGCCCAGGGCCCCGCTCCCGCTGAGCAGGGAACTTCCTCCATAGTAAAGCTGAATGTCATCCAGGAAGAATACCGGTACCAGTGAAAGATCTACCTGTCCGTTCATGGCAGAATTCAACTCCATGCCGTTCCAGTATATGCTGGTATGGGAAGCATCTGTACCCCTGAAGGCTGCTGTGGCCATGGATCCTCTCCCCGAAGTTTTAATATAGATATTTGAATTGCCCGACAGGAGTTCGGTCAGGGACAGGGTCCGGGAGGTTGCCCTGGACAGGGAGTCCATGCCGGTATGGTAGAAGGGGGATGCTTCCCTGTCCTGAAACCCCAGTACTGATATCTCCCTGATCCTGATTGTGTCGGCAAGGTGCTGTGCATGAATGTTCCCTCCAGCTGCCAGGTTTAAAAGAATGGATACAATAAAATATGTTATATATCCTCTCATAAAATTTTCAATATGCCTGATTTATGCCAGCCACCCTTTTATTTCATTTTAACTATCTTTTGTACTTCAGTCCGGTTAAGTATCAGCAGGTAACAACCAGCCGGTAGTTTTGCTGTGCTTATCAGCGTATTGTCTCTATGTAGTTCACCTTCAATCTGCAATGAGCCCCTCAGGTCAAGGATCCTGAATGCTCCCGTTCTGCCGGAAACCTGAATCCGGTCTGAAAAAGGGTTGGGATCTACTCGCAATGTTTCCATATGCCGGGAAGGGCTCTGAAGCTTTATCCCGTTTATTACTCCCACAGCATCAAGGTCAAAGCCCCCTGTCGTGAAGGCAGTGGGCCATGGGTCGTTGATAATCCTGCCCAGGATATCCCTGCTGCCTATTGTGTCAATTATGCACCCAATCACATCCTGTACCCTAACCCAGTGGATATTGCCCATATCAAGCAGTGGATCCGTTGCCAGTTCAGCAAGGTCGAAGGGGGTTCCGTAGCCGGCACGGTATTTACCTGCCAGGCCATTGATATCCACAGGATCCAATATTCCAAAACTTCCTGTTTGAATATTTACCGGAGTTAAGGATTCTGCCGGGAAACGAAAATAATTGTATCCATCGGAGCTTACTTCCACAAAGGCCAGCTCCAGGAAGTTATCTGTAAACGCGTTTTCGAAAACCGCAAAATCAGGTCCGGGACCATCGGCAACAGGGTCTGTAAAATACAGGGTGGCCACTCCTCCGTCACCCAGGCTGACTACCTTCCCCTCCCCGGCCTTACCGGTAGCATCTGTTGGCAGGCCTGAGCATACCTCCAGGCTGTCCGGTACTGTTATAATGGCGGGGCCCCTCTCAATAAAGCATGAATCAGCCCATGCGATAAATGCAGGACTATCCATGTGAATGGCTGTGCTTCCTTCCTGACCCGCAGCCGGGGGAAAGCCCTGTGCAAACAGGGAACCGGCTGTGATAATTGAAATCAATATATATGCCGGGATCCTCATTCCTGAAGGTTCCCTTTCACATTATCTATACAGGCATAGGCAGGGGTATTGATACCCCATTCCCCGGTATCGGAAGATTCAAAACTGAAAGCCATCTTTTTTACTATTCCAAGATGTTCCAGGTTTACCAGGATCCATTTATTGCTTATATAATACATGTTCGGATCCTCAGCGGTGAAATCAGCCAGCCCGATTTTTGCAACACCCGTCGATTTTCCTTCCTCATCAATACCCCTGATAAGCAGATAGAAATAATCACCAGCACAGAACTTTTTCGCATAATCATCGCCGTTCTGCATGGAAAGAGCCGGATAGGTAGCGTTCGATACCTGTATGGATTCCATTTTTTCGGGAACCTTAAATACAATGGTGTCGCCCAGGTATATAAGAGCAAATTTTTCAGAAGCATTGGCCCCGCCACCGGCCCAACAACTGTACTGGTTGCCATATCCGGCAGTGTATGTATCCTTACGATTGCTGCAGGCAAACCCGGTCCATGATGTCACCCCGCCCTCCCATTCAGTAAAGATGTTGGGGAAGAATGCATTACCGCTTGTGAATCCTCCGGAATTATCCGATCCGTTCCAATAGCCCTGGTTATTCAATGCTATTTCTTCAAATGTGATAAAGTCTATCACAGGTTCGTCTTTCTCACAGGAAAAAAGATGAGTCACTGCAAACAGGAACACTAACAATCTAATTGATGTCTTCATAATGTATTACTAAAGATGAAACACTCAGGATCATAAAAACCCCATTATCTTTAGCTTATCAGGAATGTTGGCAGGAAAATGAAGAATATCCACGTGCTTTTTTCCCCGAAAGCTTATAAAACAAAACCATTATGGCAGGTCTTCTGACTTACTCCGCTTCAGAGCGCCTTCCCATCCCTTCTCCCGGTTACCCGGGAGTTTCTGAACAGTGGCTCAGATGCTCATCCGCATTGGCTGGAGATTACAGCAGCGGGTACTGTCCGGGATTCTCACCCGGTTCCCTATTGGCAGTCATTTTGGAAAGAATGACATGCACCATAATAAAAACGAAGATAAAGATTATTTTTGTAAAGGGTCTCCCATGATGCGGCTCTTTACTACAGATTTATTAACACACTGAAAAATCTGAAAAATTGTAAGCTGTGAACGAAGACATTAAGGAAAGGATAGATAAGCTCAGGAAAGAGATTGAGAGGCATAACCACCTGTATTACGTACAGTCACGGCCTGAGATCTCTGATATGGAATTTGATCTGCTGATGAAGAAGCTGTTGGAGCTGGAAAGCCTTCATCCTGAATTCGCCGATGAAAACAGTCCCACCCAACGGGTCGGATCCGACCTTACCAGGGAATTTGAACAGATGGTACACAGGTACCCCATGCTCTCCCTGTCCAATACATATTCCGAGGAAGAACTCATGGAGTTCAACATGAGGGTAATAAAAGCCATCGGTACAGCATTTGAATATGTAGCCGAACTGAAATATGACGGGGTTGCCATAGGGCTGACCTATGAGAAGGGTATTCTGAAACATGCCGTAACACGTGGCGACGGTGTAAAAGGTGATGTGGTCACCAGGAATGTCCGGACCATCAGGAGTATTCCGCTAAAACTTACAGGAAGGGATTATCCCGCGCTGTTTGAGCTGCGCGGCGAGATCTTTATGCCCAGGGAGGGTTTTAACCGGATGAACCGTGAAAGGGAGCAGGAAGGAGAAGAGGTTTTTGCCAATCCGAGGAATGCCACTTCCGGGACCCTTAAGATGCAGAACCCGGCTGTTGTAGCTACAAGACCCCTGGATTGCTTCCTGTATCATATGCTGGGTGAGAACCTCCCCTTTGATACCCACTTTGAAAACCTGCAAAAGGCCAGGGACTGGGGATTTAAGATATCGGATTACAGCAGGAAAATGGACGGGTTTAATGAACTTACAGACTATATCCATCACTGGGAAACAGAGAGATCACAGCTACCCTTTGATATCGACGGCATTGTCATCAAGATCAATTCATATGCCCAGCAGGATGAACTGGGATTCACTGCCAAGTCCCCGCGATGGGCCATTGCCTATAAATATAAAGCCGAATCTGCCTCAACCCTGCTGAAATCCGTGGACTTCCAGGTTGGAAGAACGGGCGCTGTTACCCCGGTGGCCAATCTTGAACCGGTCCAGTTGGCCGGCACCACGGTGAAAAGAGCCTCACTGCATAATGCCGACCAGATAAGTCAGCTCGATCTTCACCTGGGAGATACCGTTTATGTAGAAAAAGGAGGTGAGATCATTCCTAAGATTACAGGCGTTGATCCTGCTGAAAGAATTCCCGGCAGCATCCCCCTGGAATTCATATCCCACTGTCCTGAATGCGGGACCGGACTTCTCCGTGCAGAAGGAGAAGCAGCCCACTATTGTCCCAATATCTACGGTTGTCCGCCCCAGATCAAAGGCCGGATCACACATTTTATCAGCCGCAGTGCGATGGATATAGGGGCAGCTGAAGCTACAATTGACCTACTTTACCGTAACGGCCTCATTAAGGATATGGCCGATTTGTATGATCTTAGCTATGAAGATATAGTTAACCTGGAACGCTTTGCCGAGAAAAGCGCAGGCAATCTCATCAGCAGTATAGAAGAATCAAAATCAGTGCCATTTGACAGGGTACTGTATGCACTGGGGATACGTTTTGTTGGTGAAACAGTTGCCAAAAAGCTGGCCGGACATTTCAGATCCCTTGATAATCTTGAACAGGCAAGCTTTGAAGAGCTTCTCCAAGCAGATGAAATAGGCGACAGGATTGCAGACAGCATTAAAGAATACTTTCAACATCCTGTCAACCGGGAACTTATTGCCAGGCTGAGGAAGGCAGGCCTGCAATTTGCCTTACCGGAATCTGACGAGCAGTGGCCACAGACCCTTTCAGGTCTGAGTATAGTCATATCCGGGAGCTTTGAAAGGCATTCCCGCGACGAGCTGAAGAGCCTTATCGAGAAACATGGAGGACGAAATGCCGGCTCCATTTCAGCCAAAACAGATTACCTGCTGGCAGGTGAAAATATTGGTCCAAGCAAGCTTGAGAAAGCTACCAGGCTGAAAATCCCCATCATAAACGAGACCCGGTTTCTTGAGCTTTTACATCCCGGGGAATAGAAAATTCTGAATATTTTCTTAAAATTGTGGTATCTTTCCTCATCACATACAACTTGATAAATCAGGAATCAAAGTAAGATGTTTTCAAATATCAGGCAATCATACGGCAATTACCTTCTAAAGAAGAGGATAAAACATATTACACGGGATAAAGCTGTACATAACTTCGAAACCGCACGCTCAGCCTGCATCATTTTCCAGTGTACTGAAGATGATGATTTCAGCATAATCAAATCATTTAAGAAATTCCTTGAAGAACATAAGATCGATACTTTCATAATTGGATATGTAGATGAAAAACAGGTACCCGACCATTTCCTGTTGCGCACAGGATTCAACTGTTTCTGCCAGAAAGAACTCAACTGGTGGCATATTCCATCTTCACCGGTCCTGACTGAATTTCTGAGTAAGGAATTCGACCTGCTCTTTGATCTCAGCCTTAAAAGAATCTTTCCGGTCCATTACATAATCAGCATGTCGAGGGCTCAGTATAAGATCGGAAGATTTACTGATGATAATAACTATGACCTTATGATAGACATCAGTAAAGAGAACCGGCTGGCATACTTCTGTGAACAGGTCCGGTACTACCTTGGCATCATTAAAAGTTCCCGCCAGACTGTTGCCGAAAATTCTTTTTAGAATAAGTATATATTATTTTTTTAAGTTCTCAGCCTTCATTATTAATCTGAATTCGCTATTTTTATTATATATATTTGTACAGCTGTACACATCTTTCATTAATAAACGCTCCCACAATATTTACATGGTACCTGACACACACAACTTGCACCTTGCAGCTATAGCCTCAACCGGTTTATTTGGTTTATTTATTGTTTAGAAGTTATAATTCCGCCGTATATGTCTTATAGAAAATTTATGGGAACAGGAGTGGCAATAGTCACACCCTTCCGCAGAGATGACAGCATTGATTTTACCGCCCTCACCAGTATTGTTGAACATATAATCAGCAATGAAGCCGAGTATATTGTAGCCCTGGGGACTACCGGTGAGACCCCTACCCTGTCCAAAGACGAAAAAAAGGCCGTGGTAAACTGTGTCATTGAAACGGTGGATAAAAGAGTACCGGTAGCAGTCGGAATTGGCGGCAGTAATACACAAGAGATCATCAGCAAACTTAAAAAATCAAAGCTGCACGGAGCCGATGCCATCCTATCAGTCTGTCCCTATTATAGCAAACCCTCCCAGAAAGGTATTTACCAGCATTTTAAAAACATAGCTTCATTCAGTCCTGTCCCGGTCATCATATATAACGTTCCGTCCCGGACAGGTGTCAATATAACAGCAGAAACGACACTTAAGCTGGCTACAGAGGTGAATAACAGTTTTATTGGTATCAAGGAAGCATCAGGCAATTTCGGACAGATCATGAACATAGTTAAAAACAAACCTGAGAATTTCCATGTCATTTCCGGGGATGATGCACTGACATTACCAATGATATCCACTGGAGCCACCGGTGTGATTTCGGTTATTGCTAATGCCTTCCCGAAAGAATTCTCAGATATGGTTCGCTTCGCCCTTAAGAATAGATACAAAGAAGCGAGGGAGATCCAGTACAAACTCCTGGAAATCATGGAACAGCTGTTCATTGAAGGAAGTCCTTCCGGATTAAAAGCAGCCATGAATATACTGGGACTGGCACAGAACCATGTACGCCTGCCCCTGAGTACGGTCAGCAGGACTTGTTACAACAGGATTGCCGAGCTGATCAAAGCCCTCTAAATAGATTCGCAAATTCCAGATTAGCAAATTATCAGGTGGTCAGGACGCAGCGTCCTGAGATGATATCCTGTTCCACCTTCTTATACTTGGTCTCCACGACTTCTCCTGAAGAGTATCTCACCTTCACCATGTCGTTTCTGCCAATTTTCTTTCCGGTGCGCACCGGTTCGATTCTTCTTTGCTGCTGCTGTTCCTGACCATCGGGAGCTTTGCCTTCGTATGCCGAGCCGACTTCAGATTTGCGCTCCTCGAAATTGCTAAGGTCCAGGCGCCTGGGTCCTGAAGCTTGCTTTATTTCACTGCTGTCCCTCAGGGGTATGAATCCTTTCAGTAAGCTGGAGACTACATCCCTGTTTATCGTATCCACCATAGTCATAAAGAGCTGATGAGATTCAAACTTGTAAATCAGCAGGGGATCTTTTTGTTCATAAGTGGCAGCCTGAACCGATTGTTTCAGATCGTCGAGCTCGCGGAGGTGTTCTTTCCATGATTCATCTATGCTGGCCAGAACAGCTGTCTTTTCATAGGATCTCAGTACTTCCAGTCCCTTCGACTCATAGGCAGATTCCAGGTGGGTCAGTATCTGAAATACCCTGGTCCCGTCTGATATCGGGACCACTATATTCTGATATACCTTCCCCTGTTTCTCAAACACATCTTTGATAACGGGATAGGACTGTTCGGCAATGGCCTTGCCCTTGCGCTCAAAAGCCTCGATCACCGAAGTATACAAACGCTCAATGATTTCATTGGCGTCTATTTTGAGATATTCTGTCTTCGTAACCGGGGATTCAACAGACAGGTTCCTCAGCAGTTCCAATGAGAATTCCTGGAAATCGATGCTGCCATGAGATTGATTGACAATACTCTCGGATACATCATACATCATATTGGCAATGTCAACACTGAGGCGGTCCCCCAGCAGGGCATGCCTCCTGCGGGAGTATATAACTTCCCTCTGAGAATTCATTACATCATCATATTCCAGCAGTCTTTTCCTGATACCAAAGTTATTTTCTTCAACTTTCTTCTGGGCACGTTCAATGGATTTGGAAATCATGGAATGCTGGATAACCTCACCTTCCTTCAGTCCGAGACGGTCCATTATTCCTGATATTCTTTCAGAACCGAAAAGTCTCATCAGATCATCCTCAAGGGAAACATAGAACTGGGATGTGCCTGTATCTCCCTGCCTTCCGGCACGACCCCTGAGCTGCCGGTCAACGCGCCTCGACTCATGCCGCTCGGTACCTATGATAGCCAGTCCCCCGGCCTCCCGTACAGCCTGGCTCAGTTTTATATCCGTTCCCCTGCCGGCCATGTTGGTGGCTATGGTTACCGTACCTGATTGTCCGGCCTGGGCCACTATATCAGCTTCCTTCTGATGCAGTTTAGCGTTCAGGACGTTGTGCTCTACCTTCCGGATCTTAAGCATCCGGCTGAGCAACTCAGAAATTTCGACGGAGGTGGTACCAACCAGTACCGGACGCCCTGCCTTGACAAGGTTTACTATTTCATCAATTGCCGCATTGTATTTTTCACGCTTTGTTTTATAAACCAGGTCTTCGCGATCATCCCTGACAATAGGCCGGTTGGTAGGGATGACCACTACATCCAGTTTATAGATATCCCATAACTCACCAGCTTCTGTCTCGGCAGTACCGGTCATACCTGCCAGCTTGGTGTACATCCTGAAATAATTCTGAAGAGTGATGGTGGCAAAAGTCTGGGTGGCCGCCTCCACCTTGACATTTTCCTTGGCCTCGATGGCCTGGTGCAAACCGTCTGAATATCTTCTGCCATCCAGTATCCTTCCCGTTTGTTCATCAACGATCTTCACCTTATTGTCCATCACCACGTATTCAACATCAATTTCGAATAATGAATAGGCTTTCAGCAACTGGTTAACCGTATGTACACGCTCAGATTTGATAGCATAATCCTGAAGAAGCTTATCTTTCCTGATCAACTTCTCTTCATCCTTCAGATTGGATTTTTCCAGTTCGGCAATCTCTCCTCCCACATCCGGAAGAATAAAGAAATCAGCATCTTCCGAAGAACTGGTTACCAGGTCTATCCCCTTATCGGTCATTTCGATAGAATTATTCTTCTCATCTATCACAAAAAACAGTTCATCAGTCACCTCCGGCATCCGCTTGCTGTTTTCCTGCATGTAATGGTTCTCTGTTTTGAGCATCAGGGATTTGTTACCTTCCTCACTCAGCAGCTTGATGAGAGCTTTATTTTTCGGAAGCCCTTTATAGGACCTGAGAAGATGAAATCCTCCTTTTTCAGTATTTCCATCATTTAGTTCTTTCCGGGCATCAGTCATTACCTGGTTGATCAGCTTTCGCTGTTCATTAACCAGTTTTTCAATACGGGGTTTCAATTCCTGGAATTCCTGGTCATCACCCCTGGCCACAGGTCCGGAAATTATAAGCGGCGTACGGGCATCATCTATCAGGACAGAATCAACCTCGTCGACTATGGTATAGTTATGTTTTCTCTGCACCAGGTCTGCCGCAGAGATGGCCATATTGTCCCTCAGGTA
>CAZILN010000217.1:0-10570 GCA_964540005.1 uncultured Bacteroidaceae bacterium
GAGGACATCAAGCTGCAGCATGGTAAATCAAAACTTGAAATCAGGTTGAAACTGCCAGCCGGTAGTGATTCCTTCATGATCCGGACCGATCAGATGCAGCTGCAACAGATATTTACTAATTTAATTGATAATGCCATCAAGTTTACCTCTTCCGGTGTCATAGAGTTCGGCTATTCAAAGCTTATCGAGGAATCTGATGAGATCCGGTCAGACAGTATTTTATTCTATGTGAAGGATACCGGGATAGGGATTGCCAAGAAAGACAAGGAAAAAATATTTGATCGCTTTGTTAAAATAGTTGATAAAGTTGACTACCTGCACCGTGGGACCGGACTTGGCCTGACCTTATGCCGCGACCTGGTTCACCTGCTGAAGGGTGAGATATGGGTGGAATCATCTCTTGGTAAGGGTTCAACCTTTTATTTCACCCTGCCCATCCAGGCATCCAGAGTCAGGGAGGTCAGCTCACAACTTAAGAAAGCCAGGAGATGGGACTTCAGTGAAAAGACCATCCTGATAGCCGAAGACACAGAATCCAATTACCTCTACCTGAAGGAAATACTTGGCGGTACGAATGCAACAATTATAAGAGCCAAAGACGGCAAAGAAGCAATTGATTTGTTCCGTCAGCATAAGGATAGTATTGATTTCATCTTCATGGATATTCTCATGCCTGAATTTGATGGGTATGAAGCCACCCACAGGATCAGGGATATCAAGCAAGATGTTATTATTGTGGCACAAACTGCCTTTGCTTTTGAAGGAGAGCTCGAAAACGGTTTATACGCCGGCTGCTTCAACGATTACATATTGAAGCCCTTTGAACTGAAGACCATCCGGAAATTGCTGGAAAAATACCTTCTGGGAAAGGAGGACCATTCTTAAATAAAATATTTTTCAGAAGCAACTTCCGAAAATTTGAGCTGTCTATAAGAGTAAAGCATCAAATAAAAGCTATGAAACGAGCATGAAATACAATAAATATAAATACACCGGATTCAGGTCAGGAATTGAGTGTTGGCGGATCCCGCAGGATGTGTTGAAGGACCTGAATGGTGACGGGCTGAAAGAGGGTGGTATGTGAG
The DNA here is from genome assembly GCA_964540005.1 of uncultured Bacteroidaceae bacterium. GTDB lineage: Bacteria > Bacteroidota > Bacteroidia > Bacteroidales > SM23-62 > CAZILN01. The sequence goes on from CAZILN010000217.1 coordinate 1,086, forward strand.
GGATTCAGAGATACCAGACCGTCATCCCGGGTCTTCCTTTTCATAAATCAATATACGATCAGGCCAGATAATCAACTGATTATCTGGCCTTTAATAAGAAGTACTCCTCATATATTAAGGATGCACAGGATCTTTGCTGTAACAAAATTTATTTTTATTCGTCTTTAGTATAAACCTTATACCTATAGCAAAATGAAAAAGATAATAATACTTATAGCAGCAGCTTTCATATATATTGGAGCGAATGCACAAAACAGCGAGATACGCTGCCTGGTTGACACATACAGTGGAGAAGAGGATGTTCTTTCTCTTTATATTCCCGGTTTTCTTTGCAAACTGGCGGCAAACATTGCGGATTGCAGCTGTGAGGAAAAGGAATTACTTCGTTCCATACAATCTGTAAGGATACTGGTCAGTGAGAATCCCGGACTTAACCGGCAGGTGAATTTTGTGGAAGAACTGGAAACTGATAAATGGGGACCCGATTACCACCTTATGTTATCAGTCAACGAAGGAGATGAGGATGTCAGGATCTTTTGCCATGAAAAATCGGGCCGGGTCAGGGACCTGATCATTGTGGTCAGCGGAGAGGATGAGAATGTCCTGGTACAGGTGAAGGGAAGGATGCAAACGGATATGCTCCATGCCCTGGGAGGGGTTATTGATGTAGAGGCTGCAGAATTTACCAAAGAATTATAGCCTGTTATATACTGTAAGTTTATTCGTGTAAACCGGTGGGGATCTGCTTCACCGGTTTTTTTAATTCTGTTCTGCATATATATTCCTATTTAGACATATAATAAATTAGATTAACCAGTTGAATTAGCTTCAAAATCTCACCAAAATCCTGTCATATCTTTATAATTTTCCCGTTTTTTTGAAATACCAAAAGAGTAGGAATATGAGAAGAATACTATTAGTGGCATTCCTGTGTTTAAATGCATTGATAATTACGGCCCAGGAGGCAACAAAATGGAGGGGCCCTCAGGGGAACGGCAGTTATCCTGACCTGAACCTGCTTCAGTCCTGGCCGGATGAAGGTCCTGAATTGTTATGGCATACTGACGGGCTCGGACAGGGGTACTCCTCACCTGTGTTTGCTGGCGGGAAGATTTTTCTTACAGGTATGCTTAATGGTACAGGGTATATATTTATTCTGACCGGTGAGGGTAAGCTGCTGAATAAATATCCCTATGGGAAAGAATACTCCACCTCTTATCCAGGCAGCCGGTCGAGTCCAACTGTTGCAGGCGAACTCGCTTATATATATTCAGGACTCGGAAAACTGGTATGTATGAATACCGGGAACGGTACTGTGATATGGTCCAAAGAGATGTTCAGGGACTTTGACGGAAGGAACACTGAATGGGGTGTGGCCGAAACGCCGGTCGTGGATGGTAATGTGATCTATTGTTGTCCGGGCGGAAAAAATTTCAATGTAATTGCCCTGGATCGTCACGATGGTAAACTGATCTGGAAGTGTTCAGGAAAAGGAGAAATACCTGCCTATAACACCCCTCTCCTGGTGGATCTGCCGCAAGGAAAATTACTGGTGGCCATGATGGCCAGCCATACCCTGGGAATAGACGCCGGCACGGGTGAATTATTTTGGACACAGCCTCAGCCCAATGCTTACTCCGTTCACGCAAATACAGCTATTTCAATGGATGGGGGGCTATATTGCTTCAGCGGTTACGGCCGGGGAGGATTCAAACTGGAACTTACCGCTGATGGCCGCGTGGCTGAAAAAGTATGGACCAATAAAAGCCTGGACAGCAGGATGGGGGGCGCCGTTCTCGTGGATGATCACCTCTATGGTTCGGGGGATTCCGATCGTTCATGGAAGTGCCTGGACTGGAAAACCGGGAAGCAGACATACAGTTCGACCGAAATCGGGAACGGGGTGGTCATTTCTGCAGATGGTCTCCTGTTCTGTTACAGCCAACGGGGAGAACTGGCTATAGTAAAAGCCAGTCCGGATAAATTTGAAGTTACCGGCAAAACACGTGTGTCAATGGGTTCGGGCCAGCACTGGGCACATCCTGTCATCAATAATGGCCGCCTGTTTGTCAGGCACGGAGATGTTCTCATGGCCTATAAGATCTCTGAATAGAACCTTAAAATCATTATTAATCTGAAAAATAATCCTATGAGAAGTATATCAATATGACTGTTGCTCTGCTGTTCGTTTTCTGCCTGCGATCAGCCTTCCGTTATGCTGCAACTCTCGGCTGACGGATCATCCTATAAAGAAAAGTGGGTCAACAATACCCTGGATAACCATCATCATGGTATAATAAGGGAAACATCATCTTTGCCGACGAATTATTATATTTATACGAGGAAAAAGATGGTTATATCGGCCTGGCAGAACCGGATCCGGCACGGGGATGTATTAATGGTATATGATATTCGCAATACCAGGCCATAAAAGGAGGAACTATCGTTTATAAACTGAATTCGGAAATTATTTGAAGAAGATCCGGCACATACTGACCTGTTTTCTGACAGGCATAGGCACCCTGGCACTTATCTGGTGGCTTCTGAGCAATCCGACCAAAAATCTTTCTGCCAGCGTTCCCGGATTGGATAACAGGGTAAGTGAAACCGAAACGGTAGAAGAGAATATTATCATCGGAGAACATTTTGAACGGTATGAGGAGAATTTATCTGATCTGCGGGAACAATGGCCGCGTTTCAGGGGAGCTGATTTTGATAATATCTCCAAAACGGGTCTTAAGCTGATAGACAAATTCCCGGCTGACGGACCGGACATTTTGTGGTCTGTCGAACTGGGTGAGGGACATGCAGGTCCTGCTGTTTTTAACGGGGCTGTCTATTTAATGGATTACGATGAAGAAAAGCGGGCCGATATGCTCAGGTGTTTCTCACTGACCCGGGGGACTGAATTATGGAGGAGGTGGTACAATGTGAATGTTAAGAGGAATCACGGTATGTCAAGAACGGTCCCGGCAGTTACAGATGATTTCATTCTGACCATTGGTCCGAGAAGCCATGTCATGTGTGTTGAGCGGGAAACCGGGGATTTCCTCTGGGGGATAGATATAGAAAAGGAATACCTGACTGAGATACCCTTCTGGTATACAGGTCAGTGTCCCCTGATTGATAATGGACTGGCAATTATTGCCACCGGGGGCAGGTCCCTGATGATTGCCGTTGATTGCGCCACCGGGAAGCTTGTCTGGGAAACCCCCAATGCGGGAGAGTGGAAAATGTCTCATTCATCCATTATGCCCTTTACCTTCGGAAACAAGAAAATGTACGTTTACAGTGCCGTTGGCGGAGCCTGCGGGATATCCGCCGGGGGAGAGGATGCCGGTGAGATACTCTGGAGCACTTCGGCCTGGACACATCCTGTTGTGGCCCCTTCACCGGTCTGCATGCCGGATGGTAAGATATTTCTTTCTGCCGGTTATGGCGCCGGGAGCATGCTGCTGCAATTATACGAGGAATCCGGGAATTTCCGTGTAGAGGTAGTACAGGAATACACTCCGAAGGATGGATTGGCCAGTGAACAGCAGACGCCATTATATTATATGGGCCATCTGTTCGGCATACTTCCCAAGGATGCCGCCGCCCTGCGCAACCAGCTGGTATGTGTGGATCCTTCAGATTGTACATCCATAGTCTGGTCAAGTGGTAAAGAAAGCCGGTTCGGACTCGGTCCATACATCCTGGCCGATGACAAGATCTTTCTGCTGGGTGATGACGGAACCCTTACTATTATCTCACCGAATACCAGCAGATATGTACAGCTTGACCAGGTCAGGGTATTTGAAGCACAGGATGCCTGGGCACCCTTGGCTGTTGTAGACGGCTACCTCCTGCTTCGGGATTCAAAAACCATGGTATGCATTGATATTAAAGCCATCTGAAAATGAAAAAACCAGCCCTTATCATTGTATTGATTTTACTGACCGCGGTCATCATCTACATTGTAATCGGGGATTTTAATTCAACCCGGGTAGGGAACCGGTCTGAAAATATCTATGAGCTGGATGTGGACCAGTTCAAATCTGTGGATCCTTCCCTTATCAGCCACCGGGAAACCAGGAACTATACACTGGATGCCTTCAGGGTATCCGGACTGGCCTACTCCAATAAGAAATTATTTCTGGCAGCCGATCAGTATTACCAGGTATTTGATCTTGCAGGCAGGCAGTTGCTGAAAGTTGAATTGCCTGATTCGGTTATCTGCCTGAACGTGATGGAGGATGAATCTGTTGTCGTGGGCTTCAGACAATACATTGCGATGTATAATGCCTCGGGTGAGCAGGTTTGGACCTCTGGCCTCCTGGGTGAACGGGCAGTCATCACTGCCCTGGCCGTAAAAAAGGATCTCATCTTCATTGCAGATGCCGGCGGCAGGTGCGTGCATCGTTTCAACAGGGATGGCAGCAAAATAGACCATTTCGAAGGTAAAACCGGTGGCAAGGACCTGCACGGGTTCATTGTTCCCAGCGCAAATTTTGATATTGATATTAATGCTGAAGGAGAATTATGGGTGGTCAACCCGGGAAAGCATGCACTGGAAAATTACACTGACGATGGAGAACTGAGAGGATTCTGGGAAAATACCTCTGTCAGGGTGGAAGGTTTCAGCGGTTGCTGTAACCCGGCACATTTTGCTTTTCTCCCAGACGGATCCTTCATTACCAGTGAAAAAGGAATGGTCCGCATTAAGATCCATAAGCCGTCAGGTGAATTCCAGTCAGTCGTGGCCCCGCCGGAACTGTTTGCCGAACATGGGAAAGCACCTGACATAGTGAGCGATGAAGAAGGGAACATCTATGCCCTTGATTATGAAAAGAAAGTGATACGATTGTTCGAACCAGCAATTCAACCATGAACCGGAAAGAATTCATACAGGCTTCAGTCCGCTACCTGATGCTGTGTACCATCCTGGCATTTACAGGACTTCTGGCGTACCGCAGGCGAATAGCACCGGGAACAGGATGTCCTTCCCGACAGAACTGCAGCAACTGCAGGAGATCGGACTCCTGTAGCCTGCCTGGATATAAAAAATACCTGGAAGATGAAAAAGAAAAAAAGTCTTAACCGGAGGGATTTTATAGAGAAGGGTGCCAGGCTGTCACTGCTGGTGGCAGTTGGAGGGGTGGGCGGACTTGCCTTGAAGAAAACAAACACAAAAGAATGGGTCTGGCAGATCGATCCGTTCGAATGTACCCAGTGCGGAAGATGTGCCACCGAATGTGTAATGAACCCCTCAGCCGTTAAATGTGTCCATGCATACGATATATGCGGGTATTGCGATCTATGCGGAGGCTACCTGATACCTGACCCGGTAAGCATAGATACCGGCGCCGAGAACCAGTTATGCCCCACTGGAGCCATCTCCCGGAATTTCATTGAAGAGCCCTACTTCGAATATGTAATTGACGAGGATCTGTGTATTGGTTGTGCAAAATGTGTCAAGGGTTGTGCATCTTTCGGTAACGGATCCCTTCACCTCCAGATACGGCACGACCTCTGCCTGAATTGCAACCAGTGTGCCATTGCCAGGGTATGTCCCAACAAAGCCATCAGCCGGGTTCCCTCTGATGAGCCGTACAAGATAAAGGGGAGTTTTACCAAATCATAAACTGAGTACCGCAGAAAAAACTCATGAAAAGGATTGTCCCCATATTATTACTGTTATTTATTACCCTCGCTGTTCAGGACCTGAATGCGCAACAGCGCTTTCCAAAGCCGGAATTTGAATCCGGATACACTCAGCCTGACACAACCACACCCGAACCCAGGGCGGCTGCGCTTGAATATGTGGATGTAGTGATATTGCTGGCAGTCCTGATCCTGTCCTCCTTTCTGGCCCTCAGGCTGCGCTCCCGCAAAAGCCTTTTCTGGTTATCAGTCTTTACGCTCATCTATTTCGGATTTTACCGCAACGGTTGTATCTGTTCCATAGGCGCCATACAGAATGTAGCCCTGTCCTTCAGTGACCCGGCCTATACTATTTCATTAACGGCCCTCCTGTTTTTCCTCCTGCCCCTGGTGTTTGCTTTATTTTTCGGAAGGGTATTCTGCGGTGGAGCCTGTCCCCTGGGAGCCATCCAGGACCTTCTCGTATTGAAACCCATGAGCCTGCCGGAATGGCTTAGGAAAACCCTGGGAATATTTCCGTATGTATACCTGGGACTGGCTGTTTTGTATGCTGTTACCAAAACCGACTTCATTATCTGCCGCTACGACCCTTTTGTGGGTATATTCAGGATGGATACCAGCTTTCATATGCTGGTACTGGGCATCAGCTTCCTGGGCATCAGCCTGTTCGTTGCCCGGCCTTATTGCAGGTTCATCTGTCCCTACGGAGCCATCCTGAACTTGTTATCCCGGTTCTCGAAATGGCACCTGAGCATCACGCCCTCCAAATGCATCCAGTGCAAATTATGTTCTTCATCCTGTCCCTTCGATGCCATTAACGAACCGGTTGAAAGCATCAGTTCGGCAGATACCAGGAAACAGGCACCGCGGTTCATACTCTTTGCCCTGTTGATCCCCGTATGGATCATCATAGGAGGGTATGCGGTATCCAGGGCCTCAGATATATTATCCAGGGCCAACCAGGATGTCTACCTGGCCGAACTGCTCATTGCCCGGCCGGAATTAATGAATGATCCCGACAATATTGATATACAGACCTTCCTGAGTTCAGGAAAATCACTCGATACACTTGTTGAGGAATCAAAGCTCATCCAGGATCAATTCCACCGTGGAGCCTGGGTGCTGGGAGGTTTTCTCGGACTCGTGATCGGGATCAGCCTGCTGAACCAGATGGTATACAGAAAAAGAGCTGATTATCAGCCACATAAAGGAGACTGCTACGGTTGTGGCAGGTGCATGGATTATTGCCCTGTACCGGAATAGGATGAAACCAGCATCGTGTAACTGCCGGAGTTATGCAGTCTTTGAATTAAAAGAAAAGAATGAATAAAGAACAATTTGAAAAAGCAGCGATCAACGGCAGTATGATTGCCGGACTCTTCACCTTGCTGGTGGCTGTCATCATGCTGTTCAACTACGTACAGATCCAGAGAACAGACCCGCTTGAAACAGAGACCATGGAGTTGCTGGTGGAACAGATGCGCGATGATCCAAGGAATGAAGCACTGAAAAACGAAATCAGGAGCCTGGACCTCATGGCCCGGAAGGCCTTTTTCAATAACCAGTGGCAGGTAAAAACCGGGAGGTACCTCCTGCTTTTCGGCGCCATTCTTTTCCTGGCCGGACTGAGATATTACGCCGGGGCAAGGTCCAGAATAGAAGAACCCGGATCCGGTACCCTGAATGAAAATCTTCAACGTTTGTTGTCCCAGCGCTGGATCATTGTTTTCGGGGGACTCATTTTCATACTGGCCTTTATGGCATCCTTTGCAGTGGTCAATCATCTGAAAGTTTATCAATTCAATATTCCCCCTGAGTCAGGACTGGCTGAAGAAGTCCCGGCCAGCCAGATTGAAATAGTGCCGGTGAGAGAACAGGCAGAGGAAGAGTCAGGTGCTGAAAGCCAAGTAACTGAGGCCTCCTCTGATGATGGATCATCTGATAAACCCGGCACAGAAGACAAACCCACCAATGAGGTAACTCCCGGGGTCATAGCGGAACCTGTATTTGATTTTCCTTCTTTGGATGTGATCAGGGCCAACTATAACAGTTTTCGCGGGGCACTGGGACAGGGAGTGGATTATCATAAGAACATTCCGGTTGACTGGGACGGAGCTACAGAGAAGAACATCATCTGGAAAATCCAGCTTTCAAAACCCGGTTATAACTCCCCGGTCATCTGGAATGATAAATTATTCATAGCCGGGGGAGATAAAACCGCTCGGATGGTTTACTGCCTGAACCGTGAAACGGGTAAAATGATATGGGAACATGAAGTTACAAATGTCCCGGGTTCATCAGGAAGTATGCCCAAGGTATCCGAGGACACCGGATTATCTGCACCATCGCTTACAACTGACGGAAGATATGTCTATGCTATTTTCGCCACGGGCGACATTGTTGCCCTTACCATCGAGGGCAAACGTGTATGGGCCAGGAACCTGGGACTGCCAAACAATCATTATGGCCATTCATCATCCCTGCTGGTCTGGGGGAACCAGGTCTTTTTACAATACGATACCAATTCAGGAGGCCGGGTTTTATCGCTTAACAGCAGAACGGGTGAAACCGTCTGGGATGTCTCCCGCAATTCCGGAATTTCCTGGGCCTCCCCCATTCTTGCTCAGCTTAACGGGAACCTCCAGCTAATACTTACGGCAGATCCCATAGTGGCAGGTTATGATATAAAGACCGGCCAGGAATTATGGTCCGTGGCATGCATGATGGGAGAAGTAGGCCCTTCTCCGGCCTTTTCAGACGGGCTGGTATTTGCCGGCAACGAATATGCCCGTCTGGTGGCCATAAGGCCCGGTCCTCAGGCAGAAATTATCTGGGAAGATGATTATTACCTCCCGGAAGTAGCCAGTCCCGTTGCATCTAATGGACTGCTGTTCGTAGCCACCACCTATGGCGTCCTGGTATGCTATGATGCCATGACCGGAGAGAAATACTGGGAACAGGAATACAACCAGGGATTTTATTCCTCTCCTGTAATAGCTGAAGGAAAGCTTTATGCCATGGACCTGGATGGTATCATGCATATACTGAAAGTCAGCAAGACTTTTGAGGTCCTGGGTGAACCTGAACTGGGTGAATCAGCCACCACCACACCGGCCTTCGCCGACGGCAGGATATTCATCCGGGGAGATGTGTTCCTGTATTGTATAGGCCAAAAATAATCCTGAATGCAGATCGACCTGAAAGATATAAATGAAATAATTTCCCGGGCAGGGAAGGATGAACACACGGTAATCTCTGTGTTGCAGGCGATACAGTCTGAATATAACTATTTACCGCAGCCTGCTTTAAAGAGGGTATGTGAGCTCACCAACATCACCCCGGCCCGCATCATGGGGATCGCCAGTTTCTTTTCACAGTTCAGGCTGGAACCGGTAGGCCAGCACCTGGTGAAGGTCTGTGTCGGGACCGCCTGTCATGTCAAGGGATCCGGACTGGTATATGATGCGCTGGCAAGGGAACTGAAGCTTGAGAAAGGCCGTCTCACAGATGAAAGGGGTCTGTATACACTCGATAAGGTTAGCTGCATGGGATGCTGTACACTGGCACCGGTAGTACAAATCGACCAGGTGACCTATGGCCATATTGCACCGGATGAGGTCGATGAGATCATAAGGGATTTTGAAAAAATGCCATCGGCAGAAAAGAAAAGGAGCCGGATCATAAGCAAAGGAGAAGAGGTAAAGGGAGAGATCAGGATCGGCCTGGGTTCATGTTGCGTGGCCAGTGGCAGTGACGAGATAAGACAGGCAATAGAAGAGACAGTCAGTGAGAACGGCTTGAACATACACATGAAACACGTAGGCTGCGTGGGCATGTGCCAC
>CAZILN010000218.1:0-8537 GCA_964540005.1 uncultured Bacteroidaceae bacterium
AGGGGACCCTGCCCAAAGGAAAGATAGGAGACCTGGAACTGAGCCGCATGATTGCAGGTGGGAACCTCATGGGTGGCTGGGCCCATTCACGGGACCTGATCTATGTCTCCAAGCTGGTGAAATCCTATCACAGCGACCAGAAGGTTTTTGAGACACTCAGGATCGCCGAAGCCTGTGGGATAAACACCCTGCTTACCAATCCGCAACTAAGCCGGGTGATCAACAAATATTGGCGTACACAGGGAGGAACAATACAGTTCATTTCGGACTGCGGGATCGGGATGGATCCTGTCAAGGGCATTGAATTATCCCTGGAAGGAGGCGCCCACGCCTGTTATGTGCAAGGCGGAATAGCCGACAGGTTTGTCCTGGACGGTCGTGTTGATGAACTTGGGGAATGTGTTGAGATCATCAGGAAAAACGGATTACCCGGAGGCATTGGTGCACACATGCTGGAAACCATTGTTGCCTGCGTGGAAGCCGGGATAAAACCCGATTTCTGGGTTAAGACCATCCATCACGTGGATTACTGGTCTGCCCGCCCCGGAGAAGAAGAGAATGATAACATCTGGTGCACCAATCCTGAAGAGACCATTGCCTTCATGCAGGACCTGGAAGAACCCTGGATCGGATACAAAGTACTTGCTGCCGGGGCCATCCATCCTGATGTTGGCTTCCCCTATGCCTTCAAGGCCGGTGCCGACTTTATCTGTGTGGGCATGTATGACTTCCAGATAGTCGAAGATGTCAACCTGGCCTGCGAAGTGCTGGAAGGCGAAGCCCTGAAATCAGACAGGATGAGACCCTGGAGGGCCTGACCTGTCTGGCATTTATGCGAAGAATTGAATTCCAGCTTCAGTGTTTTATTGCACTTCAGTCCCGGGAATCTATAGTTTACTGAATCCTTCTGTTATTGCTTCTATACCTTTAAGCGCATTCTCCGGAAATGGGATTTTACTTGAGAACACCAGCAGTACTTCCGGAGCTTCAATTTCAATTTTGCTCTCATCTATGTCTCCCTGAGCATCTGTAACAGCCTGGATATCAAGCCCCAGGTGTTTTGCCATGAAATGATAGACAGGAACTCTTTTCTTGTCTCCGTAATCATGCACACCGTCGGGAAAATGAACCTGTTCTACATTGTCCTCTGCACTGTAAAATGAATATATTCGCTTGATGAACGGATATTCCAGCTCCGGCTCGGTAATGGTCCAGTCATCTCCATCAGAGATCATCAATAATGGTTTCGGGGCCACCATGGCAGCTATTTCTGCATTATTCGTAAAATGCTTTGCACTTTCATGAATAGGTAAACCGCTTTCACAGTCACATCCTCCGAAAAAATGGCAGGCTACCATCACCACAGGGACACTCACACTCACCCTGTCATCAATGGCTGCCAGCAGGAAGGTCTGGGTTCCGCCTCCGGAAGCCCCGGTAACTCCTATCCGGCCGGGATCAACATCCGGCAGGGATTGTAAAAAATCAAGTGCTCTTATCCCGGTCCATGTCTGGATGGTAAGCGAAATGGGGGTTGTGTGATGTTTCCAGATATTTTCAGCACTCGGGTGTTCTATTACTGCAGAGGGGTCCAATTGCCAGATGGATTCCCCGCCCCAGGCAAACATATTGTAACTGAAGACAACGGCTCCCATACGGGCCAGGGCGGCGCAGCGGTACTGCATATCCGGACGGAACCGTCCGAATTCAATCAGGGAATCCCCCTCAAAATGACCATGAGGACACAGAATGCCCGGAACCCTGCTTTCGTTGTCGAGCGGTCTGTAAAGGTTTCCGCAAACATAAAAGCCGGGGAAACATTCGAAAGATACATTCTCTACAGTATAACCGTCTTTTATTCTTTTGGGTCCTATTGATGTATTCAAAGGGGTCCGCTGCGGTAAAGGAGATAAGTTCATGCCCTTCAGTATAGACTCTCTCAGCATCAGCTTGCGTTTTTCCCATGCCTCTTTATCTGAATACATGGATTCCAGTTTAGCCAGTTCTGCTGCGCCTTCCTCATGAGTATAATATTGGTCCTGGCGAAGGACAGGAGCATCTTCTGCAGTATTTTTACATCCAAAAAGGATAATTACCATTAGAATTGATAAAAAGCTTGTTTTCATGATAAATTGAATATTGTTTGATTAATAATATCAGGGATCATTAATAAGAAGTTTTAACTACAGCCCGGAGGTCTTTCCAGTGTTTGGCAGTTTTGTGTTTTGCGAAATACGAGAGGAGTAAAAATACAGAAATAATACTTATTTCGGCAGTGATATCCTTATTGTTTTACTCATGAATTCAGTCGTTGCACGATTGACATCCTCTCTCACCTAAAGGAAAGGGATTACTCGTAGCATTTCATGCTCCTCGTGAGCTCATTCGCTGTCGCTCATTCGGTTCCAGAGCTTTTACGAAGCCTTAGACAGTACTCCCTCGCGGTTTTCTGCAGGTTTGCTTGCGCGAGCCCTGACGGGGTTCTGCTGCCGACCGCTACTGCGATTTGCTTGACAGGCCATCTCCGTCTGGTGTGTGGTGATTTTGGCTGCAGGCTCATTGAAACCAACGGGGAGAAGGATCATGTACATCTGTTGGTTGAACCTATGCCACATACTACACCATCAAAACTTGTGAACAGCTTGAAAGGGGTTTCATCCAGATTCCTCAGACAAGAGTTTGGCTACGCCGAACTCGCAAGCTCGGTTCCGCAACTGGAGAAGTACTACTGGAAAGGAGGCTTATGGTCTCCAAGTTATTTTATCGCATCCTGCGGCGGTGCATCGCTTCATGTTATCAAAAAGTATATCGAAAATCAGTAGATTTGTCCTTATACATATATTCTAATGACTTTTTGCATTTTATTACATTAAATCCAACGACTTTTCAAAGCCAAAAAGTGAATCACTTGTTAATGTGTGTGAATAAAATTTTGTATTATTAAAAACAGTTGTATTAATCGATGCGACTGCTTTACTGATGTAATAGTATGATTGGGACCTGAACCCGGGACCTCGTGATTATGAATACTGAGGCCTATTTGTAATCAGCTGGTTGTTATGTATTTGAGAGTTGGTGTTTTAGCGAAAATCCTTGTTTCTGAGCCAAATCCTTCTCTGAGAATCCTTCTCTGTGCTGCTACCAGCAATTCATAAATATTCATTCAACTCTTTTGCTTTTTTGATACAATATTTCCGGGTCAAAATCAGCTTCGTTTTCCCACTCGATTGTATCAAAACTAACTCTAACGGATTGAAACATTTTTGTATCTCTAAGGTCCCTAAAAATGCCAAAATCAAGATATGGTTTCATATCAAACTGCCTTTTTTCGCCATTTTCAAAGGTTAAAAGGAGTTGGTAATCCTCTTGTGGTTTTACATCAGTAATTGCGAAATACATCACTTTTATTTTAATGGTTCAATCTGGAAAGGTTTTTCTCCATTCTGACATAATTTCCAATTCGCAAGCAACTCATCCCTATGAATTTCTATCCAGGCCTGGATCAGTCTCATTTGTCTGTCGGGTATCTTCCCATCCATAACTTCTATTTCTTCAATGCTGATAGATATCTTATAATCCTGGTAATAGGCATGAATGTGCGGTGGATTATGCTCCTTCGGTGCATAATACATCCTTATAATTATTCCAAAAAACATTGATATTGTTGGCATATCAAATCTTATTGAGCAAAGATACTAATCATATTTAAAATGTATATAGGATTTTCTGCAACCAGGAATTCTTGATTACATACAGTGGTGAGCTTTATAGCCCAGGCTTGCTTGCCTTCCGCAAGCTCGGTTCAATAACCACTGTATACTGAGCTAAAAGATTTGTAGCGAGACCGGGACCTGCCTGTACCGGTTACCCGGGGAACCCGGAACCTCATGATGATGAATACCGAGGCTTATTTTTAATCGATGGGTAGTTTTTGACCTAATAAGTGTGCCTTTCGATTTCTGTAATAAAGGTTCTGACTTGTTCAATCAGAGGTTTTGCTGTTTCTTCATCAAATTCATAAAGTTCTCCATAATCACCTTTCTGACGTAGATCATACAATTCGGAATATAACTTTCCAAATGTTTTGTCAATCTTATCTGTCTTAATGAAATGATGTCCGAACTGATTCCGGGTGCCCTGATGGGTTTTGGTTTTTATCTCATGTTTCAGTAAAAGTGCTATCACAGCATAAAAACAAGCATAATATAACCTGTTTATTACTGCATTCCACTTTCCATTAGCTGCTAAAATTAATGCTTCCTCAAAGGATTCTTTAGCTCGGTGAAATCTGTATTTAATGTATTCATCCCGATTATCAATAGTCATAGTCTTATCCCTTCCTGAATGACACTTTCATATAGAGGAGAATAAAATAAAATATTTTGCCAGTACTTTTTTGTATAAATAAATGTTGATATAACCTGTCCATATTCCAGTTCTAAATTATAAAGATCATCTCTGAATTTATCTTCTGTATCAAGAGTAACCTTTTCATCATCAACCAATATTAAAATATCCCAATCCGAATCAGGCCGGTTATCACCACGAGCCCGGGAACCGAATAAATACACTTCTGCTTGCGAATCCTTCTTTAGAATTGCATTAATAATCTGTTCTTTTAAAAGATCCTGATCCATTTTTATTCCTTTTGATCAAAGATACATAAATCTGAGAAGGTAATGTTTTGTAATTTTACATGAGTTCGATATAATTTCAACAAGCTATTGCCAATGATTGATTAATTATCTCAAGGTTCTTTAAAGGTTTCTTCGGTAAATAACAGTAAGCATCAAGCTATTTTTCATATTCTTTCTCAGTTTGGTAATCAGGTGAATGCCATCTATGAAGAGCTTTTCAAAAAGATCCTTGGATATATATCCTTTATCTCTGAAAAGTTTGCCATAGATCTTGGCCAGCAGGTTGGTTCCAGAAACAGGATATCTGTCATTTTCTTTGCCGGGAGTAAGGACAAAACCTGGAATTTCTCCCTTGTCATTGATAATAAAATGCATCTTCAGTCCACAGAACCATCCTATGCTGCAGTAACCCTTGGGGGCGAATTCTTTATTATATATCATTGAATATCAAATACATACATACATTATTCAATTTAAATTATTGATAACTAATGACTTATTTATTAAACCTTATTTTGAACTCACGTTAATTTAAATCTTCAAAAAATGACTAAGAAAAATTATTTATTCTTGATTGTGGCTCTTTTTATCAGTAATAGCCTATTAAGTCAATCTGTACAACAAATAGCTATCGATACAAATGATGTGGATTTAGATTCGTTAGCACATTTTATTGTTAGCTTGGACACTACCGATACAAACCTGAGCATAGGAGGACGTGGTTATAAGAACATCCTGGTAGTTGAAAATTATGCCATAATTACTTCAAATTGGATAAGGAATAATACTGATCAGGAACCACGGACAAATCTTGTTGTTAAATTAGAAGGCCATCCAACTGCACATTCTGATTCAACTTTAAGAATTGCATATCTGATTTTCTTTCCGGATAATGAAGAACTGGGAAGGCCTTTATATAGGAAGGATCTTGGAAGAATTGATTTATCTTTTCATTATAGTAGTTTGAATGGGGTAATGGAAACGTTGACCGGCCACCCTTTTATTTACTGTTGGTATGGTGAGTATCCCTCAGGACATATATATGGGGATATCCATGGTGGCAGGTTCCTGAAGTAAACGAAATGTACTTAAAAAAGCTGATGGGATGATAATATTTCGGGACAAATCAGTTGGCCTTAATTAACAGGAATAATTATTCACATACGATTGTTAGGTTTATGCGCTTGGTGAAAAAAGTAATCTAAACAAAATAATACTTTTTAAGTTTCATATAATTAACTCAAGTTGCTATTTATACTAAAGTTCTTGAAATGGCATATCCAAAAATAAATATCACCACTTTTAGGAGAAATCCATATTCCGTTACAGCGTGGATCTTCTTAGGCAGGAAGTTGGATATCTCACTGAATGTAGTTTCAATTCTTTTTCTCATTGTAGTTATAATGTAATCGATATATGGCTCATGTTGCCTTTTTAATCTGGATGTCCTTTGTGCGAGCAGTTCAATGCCTTCGGCATCCTTTAGCATATCCTCGATTACGTAATTCGTATATGCGGCATCAGCATAAACCTTACTTCCAGGAGGAAGTAGAAATGGCATTTGCTTTAAAGCATTTGAATCATGGGACCTGCCTGGCAAGAAGGTATATTCTACAGGGATTCCATCTGCAGTACAGAGAACATTCAGTAAAATGGATAATAGAATGCCCGTCATATTTGAAGACCCCTTCGTTTCCTGTCCCAAACCACAGGTTTCCGTGGCTGTCCTCCAGGATTGATCTGACAAAGTTATACCTGATACCTGCATCTGATGTATAATGGGTAAATGTGTTCCCATCATACCTGCATACACCTCCACCAATTGATCCAATCCATAGATTACCGCGGCTGTCCTGCATCATTACAATCACGTGTGAAGAAATCAATCCCTGGTTTATCCCAAGATTTCTCAGGTTAGTGATGGCGTTTTCCTTCATCCGTGGCGGCAAAGCCTCAACAGGCTGTGGTTGATTGAAGTCCACAACTTTCCCGGTTACAGGGACCGGCACTCCTGTTGGTATTGTATCTCCAAGGGAGTTGACCAGTACAGCAGAAGAAGTATCCTTTCCGGGAATAACAATCCGCAGGCTGTCCTTTATTACAGGAATTACTGCAGGTTCAATATATTCTTCAGCGGTGTCGGATAGCGGAATCTGCATAAAATCTTTTCCGACTTTCCCTACCCAGGCCCGGGCAACAACCGCAGAATCTATAACCTTACCACTTATTGGCAAAGGCACTCCTGTGATCAGGGTGTCTCCATTTGACTTAAAAACCGGTTGAATGCTATCCCCTTTGGCTGGATTGATGATGTAGCCTTCTGTGGTGTTTAATTTAACCGTTAAAGGAGGGGGATACAGTGGCGGCATTTCATCAATTATGTCCTGTTTATGATTGGTACATGAAACGAGCAGTAATGCCAGGGTCAGGTATGTAAGATTTCTTTTCAGATGAAAGTGCAATCAATTACACTCAAGTTATGAAAAATTTGATTTGTTATAATGAAGATTTTGAAAAATAAAATATAAATTCATCCTGTACCCTGACTAAAATTATTAAGTATTATGTAGAACAATGTAAATCATTTTTTTAAAATATCTTTATCTTTAAAATACTATTCAACTTGTTTAAAGAATGAAACGAAAATTTCATTTACTCCTGTTTTTACTACCGCTGCAGCTGAATGCCCAGCAATCACAAAGTTCGGCATACAGGCTTCTCATGGATGTAAGTATCCTGGCAACAAGAAATGCTGCCGGTGGTTTGAGTTACGATGATATTGACGGGAGCCCCCATTATCCTGATGTTTTCGTACAGAGTACTGTTTATCTAAAAGATGATAATTCTGCCACCCTGCCATTACGGTATGACCTGTTCCAGGATGAGATAGAATTCATGCGGGATGGAAAAATTCTTTGGCTGATCAAGAGGAACGTATTATACATCAAGTATGGAGAGGAGATGCTAATTAATGAACCATCCTCTTCTGAACCAGGAAAATCATCATATTTCTTTGCTCAGGGATCAGGTAAATATGCACTTTATCACCGGAAAAAAGTTAGCTACTATCCTAAAGTCCCACCCAAGGCATATGCCGAGGCTATTCCTGACAGGTTTGAACAGGACCGGGATGTGTATTATCTGAAAGAGGAAAACAAACCGGTACAGGAGATTAAAAGCAAAAAGAACCTGTCAGCAATATTGGCAGAGAATGAACCTGCACTCAAGTTTATACAAAGATCAAAAATAAAAGTAACCAGACCGGAAGATCTTTTAAAATTGGTGGAATTCCTGAATAATCAATAATCCCATCCGACGAATATCATTTATCCACTTTATTAAGCAGGTCTTCCGATCGTTTCTATTTAACCACAAAACTTCGGGTTATCTCTTTTGATCCTTCCTGATTGCCTGGGCTGAGGCCTGCAGTGAAAACAGAATGAGGGACAAAAACAGACCTGTTAAATTAATAGAATAGATTTTCATTCGTACCATGTTCTCCTCCTGATATCTTAAGTAAATACTTTAGCACATTAGGAGCCTTAAGCAATCATTGCCTCATCAGCATGAGTCTTGTAGCTCTTTCCGTTTTATCTATGCAAATCTGCGCAATATATAACCCTTCCTGCAGATCATTGCCTATTTCATCTTTCGCCTGCCACTCAACTGTGTATTCTCCCTGTTCCTTAAACTCATCTACCAGGGTGGATAATTTTCTACCCAGTAAATCATAAATTTCAATTTTCACATTGCTTGTCTTCCTGAGGCTGTATGAAATATTGGTGGACTGATGAAAGGGATTCGGATAATTACTGAAATGCTTATCATCCGGGATTTGATTCAATGTCTCATTTTTGGTTGCAACAGTATCAGAATAATCAGAATAAATTGTGAAGGCAT
>CAZILN010000219.1:0-6239 GCA_964540005.1 uncultured Bacteroidaceae bacterium
ATGAGAGCACAAACTTAACCTAAAAGACAATAAAACCATATAAGAGTCCCAGGAAGGTGCCAATGGCCCTGAATTCTTCTATCCAGACAGCCCCCATAAGTATCAGGAAGAGAAAAAACAGGGCATAGGTACTGGTCCTTCTCCACTGGTAACGGATCCTGACCTCCTGGGTGCTCCGCCAGATGATCTTGACAGTGATGAGCCGTATTACCCAGAGCAGGATAATGATTATCACGGAGCCTATCATCTTATTCATCAGGTCCGTTGATATATCAGTTAACTCCCTTATGGTATCGAAAAATTCCATTAACTCTTAAATTAGTATCAAAGTAAGTCGCACAAGGCCAGTTATATATCTCAGTTATTCTATTGGGAAATTTACGTATAAATGCTTACATTCGCACATTGAATTAGTGAAAATGTACCGTTTGGGCCTTTATATCGGACAGGATTGCACCGGCACTGATGATTCCGGAAAGGAGAGCTATGGCCTGAACAAACGGTGGTAAATCAATAATAACATAACAACGATAATACACCCGGGCCATAAAGGTCCGGTTTTTTTTATTTATTACCCTAAACAAATAATTATGGAAACCTTAAAGCAAATTGTCAAAGGGACCACTGCCAGGCTGACACATGTCTGTAACGGCAGGGTCATTTATCAGATCCAAACGGCTCAGCACCTGTACCAGCTTGAAATTGACTCGACCCGGCAGGAATGGGAAACCACCTACCTCTTACCCGAGTTCAAATCGATAACCCTAATGCGCTGGATCCGCATGGGGATGGAGGCAGGTGACGAGAGCTTTATCAGGTTAAAGTAACACAGATTTTATGCAGTTCTAAAACAGGATAAATCTCGTTGTCAGACTGTACTTTATATAGTATATTGCGGGCAAATTTGAACGTTAAATTAAGCTGGTTAATAAACCAATTAAACGCATAGAGAAATGAAAAAAGTACTTAAATGGATTCTCAGGATTATTTTAGGGCTGATTGGCTTGCTGGTAGTTATAATATTATCAGCATGGATCGTTCTTTCTGTTAAATCCAATCAGAGGATGAAGGGTGCAGAGGCAAAAATGACCGGACCTGCTGAAAAAATTGAGTTTGATGGACATTTATTCCGTGATCTGAATAAAAACGGGACCCTGGATCCCTATGAGGATTTCAGGGTCCCGCTGGATGACCGGGTTGAGGATGTGCTCGCACAGATGACTGTTGAAGAAAAAGCCGGACTGATGGTCCATCCGCATCTGTTCACTGCAGATGTGATGGAAGGGATGGGAATGCCCGGTAGCAAATTGATGCACTTTTTCATTACTGCCGAGGATATGGTCCTTAACAGGGAGATCCGGCATATAACTTCCATGCTGGCAACTGATGATCCTGCTGATCATGCCCGCTGGAACAACATGCTGCAACATCTTGCCGAACAATCGAGGCTTGGCATCCCGGTAACAATAAGTACTGATCCCAGGCACAGTGCAGCATCTATAGCCGCCCTGGAATTTGAGGCTTTTTCCACCTGGCCTGACCAGATTGGTTTCGGGGCCATCGGGGACTCCATGACTGTTGTGGAGTTCGGACGTATAGCGGCTCAGGAGTACCGTGCTATTGGTATCCATACGGCCCTTTCGCCCATGGCAGACCTGGCCACAGAACCGCGCTGGGGAAGGATATCTGGTACCTTCGGAGAGAGTGCCGAGATAAGCACCCGTCTTACAGTCGCCTATATCAAAGGATTCCAGGGTGACAGCCTTTCTCCGCAGAGTGTTGCCTGCATGACAAAGCATTTTCCCGGGGGCGGCCCTCAGGAAAATGGCTGGGATCCTCATTTTAAATACGGGATGAACCAGGCCTATCCGGGGAATAATTTCGACTACCACCTGATACCTTTCAGGGCTGCCATTGCAGCCGGAACAGCGCAGATGATGCCATACTACGGAGTTCCGGTCGGACAAACCAGCGAAGATGTAGGGATGTCATTTAATAAGGAGATCATACATGACCTGCTGCAGGAAGAACTTGGATTTGAGGGGGTGGTATGCACTGACTGGGGGATAATTACCGGCATGAAATTTATGGGAATTACTATTAACAATGCTATGGACCACGGGGTGGAATACCTGGATGATAACTCTAAGGTAGAGAAGGCCCTGAATGCAGGCGTTGACCAGTTTGGAGGTCATTATAATCCGGAACTTATCGTTGACCTTGTCGAACAGGGCAGGATCACTGAAGAGAGACTGGATGAGTCTGTACGAAAATTGCTCAGGCACAAGTTCCAGTTGGGACTCTTTGATAATCCTTTCGTTGATGAGCAGGCCTCAAGAGAAATCTGCAGGAGGGAGGAATTTGTAGCTGCCGGGAAGAATGCCATGCTCAGATCAATGGTGTTGCTGACAAATAAAGCTACCGCAGGATATTCCCTGCCCCTTGAGGAAGGCACAAAGGTATTTGTCATAAATATTGATCCTTCGGAAGCTGAAAAGCATGCGAAGCTTGTTTCGAACATGGAAGAAGCCGATGTAGTGCTTATGCGACTCAATGCACCTTATGAACGGGGGAAAGGAATCCTGGGCAATATGTTCCGGCAGGGGAGCCTGGAATTTGCGCCTGACAGCCTGCAGTCTGTACTATCCGTACTAGAAACAAAACCCACCGTAGTGGGGATCTTTATGGACAGGCCAGCGGTTATAACGGAAATAGCAGAGCATGCGACGGCAGTAATTGCTCATTTCGGGACTACCGATGAGGCTTTTCTTGAAATGGTGTTCGGACTGGCTGAGCCCAGCGGGAAGTTACCCTTCGAATTACCTTCTTCCATGGAGGCAGTGGAGGGCCAGAAGGAGGATTTGCCACATGATTCAAAAGACCCCCTGTTTCCCTTTGGATACGGATTGTCGTATGATACAGCAGGAGAAGATGAAGGAGAAGATGCCGGGAGCTCAGGCGAGTGAGCTGGCTTTGGTTCAAACAGCATCAAAAATAAATTGATATGAGTTACCGTACCAGTGCTGAAGATTTCCTTGAGATCGCACCCCAGTTCCGGCTGGGAGAACTGGATACCGAAAAATCCCATCCAAAGACGGCGGAGTTGTCGGAGATGGTGGAAAAGGATCTTCCCGGGGCGATCAACATCCTGAAAGAAGTGGACCTGGATGCCCTGGCGGTAATTAAGGAGCACGGGACAGAAATAAGGGAAATGAAAACCAGTATGGAAAGAGTGCTGGGAAAAGGAAACCGCATTTTCCTGGTCGGTTGCGGGTCTACGGGCCGCCTGTCTCTTGTCCTGGAAGTTTTATGGAGAAAGGAGCAATCTGATACAGCATATCAGGATTCAGTTATTTCATTTATGGCAGGGGGTGATACCGCCCTGATAAAATCAATAGAGGATTTTGAGGATTACCCTGATTATGCCCATCGCCAGTTATCCCAGCTGGGATTCGCTGAAGGGGACCTGCTGATTGCCAGCACAGAAGGAGGAGAAACGCCCTTTGTGATCGGTGCCACGGAAAAGGCAGCTGAATCAACAGACCAGAGTCCCTGGTTCCTTTATTGTAATCCTGACAGTCAGTTGATAGGCCTGACCGAAAGAACAACCAGGATATTGAAGCACCCCGGCGTGAACAGGATCAACCTGTCGGTGGGACCCATGGCCCTGTCGGGAAGCACCAGGATGCAGGCCAGTACGGTACTGATGTACGCCATCGGGCTGGCCCTGCTGAATGTTTTCAGGGACCTGGATGTTAATAAGGAGGCCGAAGCTCTTTTAACATTTTTGCAGCAGACGGATTATTTTTTCTTAAAACAGTTTATTGAAAAGGAATCGGGATACTACCAACAGGGGGACTACCTGCTCTATTCCACCTATAATGACCTGGGGATATGCGTCCTGACCGATACCACCGAACGCTCGCCCACTTTTTCCCTGCAGCCCTTTGAGAACTTCCTGGCTGAGGGATCTGTTCCCAGCCTGGTTTATTTAAACCTGCACGGAACTGTGGACGCCCCTTCCGCCTGGCGCAAACTGCTTGGCAGGGATCCAAGGCCCCTGGACTGGCCGGAATACCCCATTACATCATCAGATCATTTGCTGGGATTCGATTTCAGTGCTGATGTGGTAAAGAGAAGGAAGGCACTGATTGCAGGGTCTTCACTTCATGTATTTGATATCAGGCGGTCAGAGGGTACTTTTCATTTCAGCCTGGGAGGAACCTCTGCAGAAATCTCCGTCAGCGGACTCGGCCTCCTGCATGAGCATCTTTTTCTTAAAATGCTCCTGAATACTCATTCCACACTGGTTATGGGAAAAATGGGAAGGTACCAGAGCAACCTGATGACCTATGTACGGGCCAGCAATAACAAGCTCATTGACCGGGCAGCCAGGTATATCATGATCCTCCTGGAGCGCTCAGGTAGTACAAAGAGCTATGAAGATGTTATTTACGCTATGTTTGAACTGATCGGCAGCAGCCCTGAACCAGGAGCCCAAAGGGATGATACCGCAGCCATCGTTCTTAATACCTTTGATTATTTAAGGCGGTAACTTACAAAGGCGACGTGCTGGCTGTCGGGCGACCAGGAAGGAACATTGATGGTCCCCTGTCCGCCGAATAACTTTGCCATTACCTGTACTTCTCTAGTTTCAAGATCCATCAGCCTCAGCATTACATGTTTATTCGGCGGGTGTGAACCAGCAGGCACATCGGTTCCGAACGTTACATATACTATCCACTTGCCATCAGGAGAGGGATGAGCAAACCAGTCGTTGTATTCATCGGTGGTGATCTGTTCCTGATCACTGCCGTCAGTCTTCATCCTCCATATCTGCATGGTACCTGTACGGACAGAATTAAAGTAGATGTATTTCCCATCAGGGGAATACTCCGAGCCATCGTCAAGTCCTTCTGCAGTCGTAAGGCGGGTTTCTTTTCCTCCTTTGAACGGAATGGTATACACATCATAGTTACCGTTTCTCTCGGCACAATAGCACAGGGTCTTCCCGTCGGGAGACCATCCGTGCCAGTAGGAAGGGCTGAGTTCGGTTATTCTTTTTGGATCTCCGCCATCAACAGGGAGCGAGTAAATAACAGACCTTCCGGTTTCTGTCTGGTCACTGATCACCAGCCATTTTCCATCCGGGGAGATTCCGTGATCATTGTTTATCCTGGTGGCAAAACCTGTGGGTATCTGCTCCGGCTCACCTCCTTCGACAGGGATTTTATAAAGTACCCCGCCACTGTTAAAGATCAGGGTTTTTCCGTCCGGTGTCCAGTTCGGAGCTTCGATATGGCTTTTAGTATGGTAGACAACCCTCCTGTCAAATGATGCTATAGGGATGGTCTCCAGGGTACTTTCTATTTCTTTAAGTGAATCCGGCTTTTGCTCGATGGTTTCTATCAGTACATTGGAGAATATGGCTGTCTCAATGGTATCGTTGTTGTGCGAACAGACACCCAGTCCCACATAGAAAGGTTCGGTAAAGGGCAGTCTGAATGAGCCTCCGGATGAATGGAGTTCTTCACCTGCCAGGGCGATTGACAATGAAACATATTCACCTTCTTTTTCGATGCGCACTCTCAGGGGTGATGAGATATTGGACTGGACTTCCCGGGTAGTTTCTCCCGGACCTTCTCTGTACTGTATAGATGTCAATCCATCCCCATGAACTGCTGCATCTGCATAGGCGGATCCGGGTTCCAGGCTTTGACGAATGATCAGGCAGGCCTTCCGGTGTGCCTCAACTCCCTGACCGACCCATTCGATGTCAGCGCTTAATGCAACATCGCCTGACATTTGTTTCCATACATAATGCAGTTCGTCATTATCGAACCACATGTTTGTGCCACTTCCTGATATAGTGTAGGTTTCGCCTGCGGGATCATAGTCAAGTGATCCGGCATGGCCTACATTACCAATATCGGTGCTTCCTTCGAATATTCCCAGTTTTGGGCCAGTGTTACATGATACCATGATAAGACTAATAATAATGACTGTTAAGTAGTTAGTTGTATTTTTCATGTTTAAAGGTATACATTGATAGTTTTCCTAAAGTTACATAAATCTTAGCAAATGCATACAAGATTAATAAGACCGGCATCCGGACCCTGCCTGAAGAGATGGATTTCATTTTTTGCTAATCAATAGGTATCTTTATCGTATATGGACCTGTCCATCATCATACCGGTTTATAACGAGGAGCAGAAGATCAGGCATGATATCATCGCGGC
>CAZILN010000220.1:0-2549 GCA_964540005.1 uncultured Bacteroidaceae bacterium
GAAGATCTTGCATTTGTTATCAGGAAAATGAGACAACCGAGGGTCAGCTGGTACGACCCCAATTTCGGGATTAATTTTAACTCTATCATGGAAGCCATAGAATCGGTCCGGCACCTGGGAAAGATTGATTTTATTGCTGAATGCAGCCTGTCTGTTCTGACTGAGCCTAATGTAAAAAGGCTGAAAAGGAATGGGTTTAAAATGATCATGCCGGGTATAGAATCCTGGTTCGATTATGGGAAAAAATCCAGGACAGGCTCAAGCACCGGGATGGATAAAGTCAGGCTAGTTGCCGAACAGGTGAATATGATACAGCGGTATATTCCTCAGGTACAGACCAACTTTTTGTTTGGCCATGACAGTGATAAGGGCGACGAACCTTTTACACTGACCAAGCGGTTCATTGACCTGGCCCCCGGCGCATATCCTTCATTCGCGTTGCTATCGGCATACGGTCAATGTCCAAATAGCAACGCAAGGTATGAGGATGAAAACAGGATCATCCCTTTTCCTTTTCACATGATGAAATCGGTTCATACCCTGAATATTCTACCTGAAAATTATGGATGGGATGAATTGTATTCTCATATAACTGATCTGATACAATACAGTTTTTCCTCTACGGCAATCTGCCGGCGTTTCAAAGCTATCCATATGGGGACCGCCAGGTGGCTGACCCTTCTGTTGTCTCTAAGCATAGGTGGAGTTGGTAAAAGGAAAAGTCTGGCCAGGATGAGGGATAGCTATCGAAAGGATCCGGAATACCGGTCATTTGTAGAAAAGGAAACCCGTGGGGTACCATCCTCCATAATAGCTAAGGTTAAAAAAGACCTTGGTGATATGTGGCAGTGGCTCCCTGACAAAACCTTATCATACGATCCCAATGTCCTCTCCGGACGGGAGAAGACAATGCAGTAATATTTATCTGATAAATCCGGGTATTTCTGCGGTTCGTATATCAAATAGTATTGTGATTTCATGAATTTTAAATAAAAATATTTAATTTCAATCCGAATAACTTAACAAAACAAGCTTTATTATGTCGTTCAAATGTAAAATCGGTCTTCACTCCTGGGATGGCTGCCAATGTTCCATTTGTGGTAAAATCAGAGATACAGAACATGATGTAGCAGCAGATTGTGGTAAATGCTCCAGGTGTGGTAAGATCTTTGATGATGACCGGCATGACTGGTCAGACGATTGCGAAAAATGTGCAAAATGTGGTAAAACACGCGAGAATCAGCACTCATGGTCACAGGATTGCGAAAAATGCTCAGAATGTGGTATAGTTCGCAGCAACATGCATAAATTTAAGGATGGCATATGCCAGGTATGCGGACAGGGGACTTTCCATGACAAAACCGATGGGTCAAGCTATAAAATCATAAAAATAGGAGACCAGGTAGTCATGGCAGAGAACTTTGCCAAAAAACCTGCTGAAGGAAATTGTTGGGCATATGATGATGATGAGACCAACAGATCAAAATATGGTTATTTGTATGACTGGGAAGCTGCTAAAACAATTGCACCCGCAGGCTGGCATTTACCAACAAAAGCTGAATGGGAGACCTTACAGACCTCTCTTGGCAGCAGCGATAAGAAAGTATATGAAGAATTAAAAGCAGGTGGTAAAAGCGGTTTTAACAGCCTGTTTGGGGGTGAACGACTTGCACGCGGAGCTTATAACAGCCTGGGGGCAAGCGCATATTACTGGAGCGATACACAGGAGAACGAACAACAGGTATGGCAGTTCAAACTCGGGGCATACAAAGAGAGCGTGGAATTAAAAACGAAAGATCCCAACTTCGGATTAAGCGTCCGTCTCTTCAGGAACAGCTAAAGCCCGGAATCTCTTCTTTTCAATGTGACAGAACATTATTGCATCTGAAAAATAACTTAAAAAATAAATAGTATGGCGAAAGAGAAGGATAAACAACAAAAACAGACTAAAAAAGCCCCGGCCAAAAGCCTGAAAGAGAAAAGAGCTGCAAAAGCAGCCAAACGTGCGGAAAAGAAATAATTAACTACAGGCTTGTTGCAAATTCCGGTCAAACTCGGAATTCCCACATATTACTCATATCTCAGGGCATCAACCGGATTTCTTTTTGCAAAACGCCAACTTTGCCAATTCACCACAGTGACGGTAGCTATTAAAACAAGGCAGCCGGAAACAAAATAAATCCATATACCAATATTTGTCTTATATGCAAAGCCCTCAAGCCAGTTGTTCATTGAATACCACGCAACAGGACAGGCTATTATAAATGATGCTGCGAGAGTTATCAGAAAATTCCTGTTTAACAGGAGCAGTATGTCCCATGATCTTGCACCATTAATTTTGTGTATGCCCAGTTCTTTAATACGTTTCTCACAGATGAATAAGGACAGGCTGAATATTCCAAGAATAGCTACAGCTATCGCTATTAATGAAAAATACATAATTGAGAGCCCCATTTGCTCATCATTCTCATACAGCCGTTCCAGACTTGAATCAAGGAATTGATAGCTGAATGGAAACCCAGGTGCGAGATCGTTCCAAATTTCCCCGA
>CAZILN010000221.1:0-25735 GCA_964540005.1 uncultured Bacteroidaceae bacterium
AAACTTGTTTTTTAATAGAGTATATCACTAAAACCGACCGTTATCGCGGCGGCTTAGCTCCACCGTTGGGCAGCCAATAGGTGCTACTTATGCAAATATTCATCAAATGGGCACAGAAGACGCCCTCGGTTTGGAAAAGGATCACCATCCTTGGAGTTGGTGCGATCATCTTCCCGGTACTCATTCCTACATTCCTGATCGTTGTAACCACGAAAATTGATCAAGTCTTGGGGGTGAAATCCCTATTGTCCGGTCCAATAGGACTTGTGATCGGGGCCATCTTGATAGGTATGGGCGGAGTGATAGCGTTATGGACAATCGCTATCCAATTTACTCGGGCCTCTGGGACACCCTTCCCCATGATGCCAACCAAGAAACTCATAACCAATGGCCCCTTTGCGCTGTGCAGAAATCCCATGTCCCTGGGAACAATAATGGCATACGCAGGATTATCACTTGCAATAGGGTCAATCTCTTCATTGATCACAGTGGCATTATTCACCGCTTTGTTGCTGGGGTATATCAAACAGATCGAGGAAAAGGAATTGGTGTTGAGATTTGGTGACGAATACGTGCAGTATAAAGCTGCAACACCATTTCTTATTCCGACTGTTTTGAAGCGAGCAAAAAAGTAAAAGGCTGCCCAACACTCGCTGGAGACGACAGCGCCTATCGGCGCTCGTTGTATTGCGGCTTTTTCGTTTTGTCGGTAGGTTTGTCCAGTAAGGCAGTCCCGCCCACCCGGCGCCGCGGCTCAACTCCACCGTTGTGCGCCTCTAAAAAGCAACCCTAAGTGCGATCTATACATCTTAAATGAAAATGGCAATTCAAATGAAATCCGGATTTATTGTTATTCTTACAAGTTGTATTCTAGCCTTAGGTTGTGATTCTCAAAGCGAGGATTTAATTTCGTTGGATGCTGAAGAGCAATTCTCCTACGATTTAAACGTTTATGGCGACGAGGAAGGAGCAAGAATAATTGAGCAAGCAAAACATTACTCTCGAAGCGAAATAATAAGAGATTCAGCAACTAGTTGGGGTGCCTATTATTATTACGTACCTGCAATGGGATATAGAGGTTTTGATTATGTTACTATTGAGACTTGTACTGGAGGAAAAGGCACTCATTGTGATGATCTCAATATGATTGAATTTAAATTTCACATAGAAGAATAAACAGCGCAAAACAAGCTGCTTAACTCTGACCACAAAACATCGGAGGTTTTATTGAGTATTTCTTCCGCTCTAAATCTGTTGATAAATCAATAATCACTGCCACGCAGTTTTATGGCAGGTTAGGTGCAAGTTTTAATATTGACTCGTATATGCAGACCAACCAATATAATTTCATCTTTGCTTTTTTCATTTTTGCATTTTTTAGTTGTAATTCGGAAATAGAGTCTGACCAAAATCATGACTCCAAGTGTGGTTATGGCGGCGAAACTATAATGGTGATTGAGGCTGAGCAAGCAACTATTAAAAAGGGAGAATATAAGTGCCTTCTTCAATTCGAGAAAGGGATTGTCACTGGTGACACTTATCTTGATGATACAATTTATTTATTACTTCCATGCAATTTAGATGAAGACTTCCAAATAGATGGCTTAGGGATAATTGTATCTGGTGAAATAAAGGATAATCCTGCATTTTCATCACATACTAACTATACAGACTTTTACATAACAGAAATAACTAAAGCAAGCACCTAACACTAAAGCCGACCGTTTACGCGTGTCACGTTATTCGCAACTTGGCAAATCCCGCGCCACGCTACGGCGGCTTAGTTCCACCGTTCTGTGGATTAGGAAGCTTATTCTGAAGGACAGATATATTGATCAACTTGAATTTCATATCTTTGACTTATGGAAAGCAAGGCTATACTAAATAGAATCAAAGCTGGGATCTCTGAAATAGATCCTGAGGCGGAGGTATACTTGTATGGATCTCGAGCAAGGGGTGACAATAGAACAGACTCTGATTGGGACATTCTGGTTATCACTCCCAGAAAAAAAGTCACACTCGATTATGAAACAGATCTTCGTGATCCAATTTACGATATTGAGTTAGAAACAGGTCAGATTATTTCTCTTCTTGTGTATTCAGAATTAGACTGGAAAACAAGAATGTCGTACTCTCCCCTTTTCTCAAATATTAAGAAAGAAGGTGTAAGAATCTAGAGCATGAAGGATGAGAACATCGAGTACCGGATAAAACGGGCCCGTGAGACCTATAAAGATGCTTTAGTCCTTTATGAAATGGGGAGTATAAACTCCAGCATTAACCGCCTATATTATGCTGCCTTTTACGCGACTATTGCTCTACTATTGGATAAAAACATCGAAGTAAAATCTCACAAAGGTGTAAAACAAAAGCTAGGAGTAGAATTTGTATTGAAGGGATTAATCTCGAAAGATCTTGCGAAGACTTATAGCATACTATCAGATTATCGCCATAAAGGGGACTATGACGACCTTTTTGAATTTGATCAAGAGATAGTCAAAGACCTATTGGATCCAGTAAAAGAGTATATAGATAAAATAGAAAGCTTACTTAATCCGTAAGCCCAGAATCACATTACACATATAGAGCAAGAGTATATCAGCGCTGTGTTGCTTAGTGAGTTTGAAGCTGAAGTACAACTAAACTAATTGACGCTTTTGTAGCAGACCACAGAACAAATCACCACAGCGGACTTGCTGGCTGTCATGCTTTTTGTTGGTGAGTGGAGGGTGAATGAGGCAAAAAGACAAGCCAACTGGCGCAAGCCGCTGATTTCCAGTGTTATAGCTATTTAATGCTTAGTTGTTCGGAGATAGACAGTCCTAAAGGAGTGATGGAAAAGAATTATTATAATTCTTGGAATAATGAAAGTGAATTTTAGCATTTAAAAAGATCATGGAATTAATCTTAGACAAAAATGGATAACTACTTTATTGATATTTGTTATATCAGTTTGTCTTGCTTGTATAGCAGATAAGACTAAAGCAAGTAGCATCAATTTAAAAACACAACTAAATGATTCAAGTATAGATTAATATCTTTTGAACAGTAATGAAGGGTAATCTTCCTTGAGTAAATTAAAGTTAACTGAGATAAAACCGGGTTTCACTCCCTGACTTATCTTCCGGTCAAAGGCTGCAGTATCCCCTTTATGAATTATATTCCAGGTTCCCAGCCGGGCTGGTAATCCCGCCCCCAGAGTTTCATTGCATCCCTATCGTACATTCTTCCTGTAGCATCATCAATATCGAATCCTTTTCCAATGCGATAAGCAATGTTCGAATAATGCACCATGGCCATGGTAATGGCTCCCTGGTCAATGGGTGCGGTTAATTTACTTTTTCCACGGATCGTATCGAAGAAATTTACAACATGTGCCGTCGACATATCCCCGCCGCCGCCCAGTGCGGTACCGGATTCATTTGATGCCGATTGACTGTCCTTAATAAGCTTTCCGGAACGGTCATATAAAATGTACATGTTCCGGTTTACAAAAACAGTCCCTTCACTTCCGAAAATAATTGTACCCCGGTCATAACCATAGGTAAAATATCCGTTCCGGCTTTTCCCATCCCATACAATAATTTTATCTCCTGCAAACCTGAAGGTAACATCCATTGTATCGTACATTTCCCAACCATCGTCAAGGAAATGCCGTTTCTCAGCTTCAACATCAACACGCATTGGATAATCAACCTGAAGCGCCCAGCGGGCCACATCAAACTCATGTGTTCCGTTATTCCCCGATTCTGCTGTCCCGTAATCCCAGCCATACCAGTGCCAGTTGTAATCCCATGTTTCCTGGGTATATTCACGCCGGATCGCCGGTCCCTGAAAAAGGTCCCAATCCAGACCCTCACGCACAGGCACTTTTTTCTGAACCGGGACTTCTCCTCTCCTGTTTGAATAAAAGGCAACCGCTTTATACGGTGTTCCTATTACTCCATCATGGATTTCTTTAATGATCTCGATGGTATGATCTGAAGAACGCTGCTGTACCCCCATCTGTACTAATTTGTTATACTTTTTCTGTGCAGCAACGATCAGCTCATTTTCAAACATGTTGTGGCTGCATGGTTTCTCAACATACACATGTTTACCCCCCTTTAATGCCATAATTGAACCAGGCGTGTGCCAGTGGTCCGGTGTTGCATTGAACATCAGATCAACCTGCGGATCTTCGATCACTTTGCGGATGTCGTTTTCCAGTTTCGGATCATAGTCAATGTGTTCCGCAAACCTCCTGGCAGCACCTTCACGCTGGCTTTTCATCACATCGCACAGGTAAAGCAACTCGACATTGTTTTCCTTATCGGAAACGGGTTCAATATATGCACCCAACCGGCGTCCTAATCCAATAATTGCTACATGTAAACGATCGTTGGCACCAATTATCCTGCCATAGCTGCGTGCCGGCATTCCCATTGCAGAACTGCCTGCAGCTACGCCGGCTGCCCCTGCAGTAACTTTTTTTATAAAATCTCTCCTGTTTGAACTCATATTAATAAATTTTTAAATAGTAGTCGTAGTGCCTTAAATATTAGCTGAGTATTATATCATTCCGGATAACAGATCTTATGTATCAGTCATTTAATCCTGAATTAAGCTTAACATTGCTATAAATCTATGTAATATTCTCAATAAATAAAATTTTTATCAGGACGGAAAGCAGCCAATTCTCGAAAGGAATGATTATTCTTAGCCTGACAGAATTCCGGATAATAAAAGCCTTATAGTTTTTGAAATCCGGAGTATATTGTGGAAATTTAAGCATTATCAGTTTTTCAAAATAAACCAAACAGAATGTATAAAAGAGCTGACGCACTGACTTTATGGACACATACAATACCAGTATTTATTCTCTTATCAATAATCAGTATTTCCTGCTCAACTGAAAAACAAAAGAGACCCCCTAATGTGGTCATCATCTTTCTCGATGATTCGGGATGGTCTGACTTTCAACCATTCAGCCAGGGAGGTATACAGACACCGGGCGTACAACAACTGGCCGAGGAAGGAACCATGTTCCGGAATTTCTATGTACCACAGGCTATCTGTTCTGCCTCACGATCAGCTCTGCTTACCGGTTGCTATCCCGGAAGAACAAAAGTATTCGGGGCCCATCCACCCAGGGCAAGAGGACTGGAAACCACCTTCCCGACCATGGGCGAGGTCTTTAAAGCAGGAGGATATGCCACTGCATTGTTTGGTAAATGGCATTGCGGTGATCAGCCCGGCACACGTCCCCATGAACGTGGATTTGATGAGTCCTGCGGACTGATGTATTCGAATGATATGTGGAAGCATCATCCGGAAGATCCTGAGTACTGGGGCCAGTTCCCGATATCTTTCTGGGAAAACGGGGAGATCATCATTGAGGATGTATCGGTGGAAGATCAGAAGAACCTGACCAGGTGGTATACAGAACATGCAGTTGACTTTATTGAACAGCACAGTAAGGAACCATTTTTATTGTACGTCCCCCACTCCATGCCGCATGTGCCAATTTTTTGCAGCGAAGAATTTGAGGGAAAATCCGGAGCCGGACTATATGGTGATGTGATCATGGAGCTGGACTGGTCGGTGGCAGAAATCACCGGGGCACTCAAGGATAACGGGATCTACAGGAACACCATCGTCGTTTTTACTTCGGATAACGGACCATGGATCAGTTATGGAAATCATGCAGGCACCACACCATACCGTGAGGCTAAGGGTACATCTTTTGACGGGGGAACGCGATCGGCCTGTATCATAAGGTATCCCGGACAGGTTGAAGCTTCCGGAATTTCCAGTCAGGCTTTCTGTACCATCGACCTGCTCCCCACACTCTGTCACCTGACGGGAGTGCCCCTGCCCGATTCGGAAATTGACGGGATGAATGTATGGGATCTTATTGTTGCTACACCCGGTGCTGAAAACCCTCATCCCTTTTATGCTTTCTCAACCGGGAGTAATTTCGAATCTGTCATGAGCGGAGACGGGAAATGGAAACTGCATCTCCCGCACAATTATCGCTCACTGGAAGTAGCCGGGGCGGACGGTATTCCCGGCATGTACAAACAGCTGCATACCGATCTTTCACTCTATGACCTTGAGTCGGATCCCTACGAATCGACTGACGTGAAAGACGAACATCCGGAGATCCTGGAAGCATTGATGGAATATGCAGAGACTCACAAAAGTATGTTCTATGGCCCCGGAGAATAGGTCTGAGGCAGGAACATGGATATGCCTTTCACGAAAGATTTGACAAGTGCCGGTTTCTTTTCCTCCCTGCAAGTGCAGAAATTAAAAACCCGACAAGAAATATTGTCGATGTCCCCAACACAATGGTCAGGTAGGTATGGAAACAGTTCCCGTAAAAGGCAGGATTGTCAGAAAGAACAGAAAGGCTGAGCCATGCAATTACCAGTACCCCGGCAATAACCCCGATAATTGCTCCTGTCCTGGTTTTTTGTTTTGAGAAAGCTCCAAGAAGGAACAACCCCAGCATACCTCCGCTGAAAATAGAGGCCAGTTTCCACCAGGTATCCAGGGCGCTCGATACGTTGATCATGGCAATGGCAATTATAACTCCTAAAACGGTAATGACCAGGGATGCCAGGTAAAGTACCCTCATGGATTCCCTGTCTGTGGAATCCTTTTTCAGATATCTTTTATAATAGTCTGTCAGCAGAACGGTGGCTGAACTGTTAAAACTCGTTGAGAGGGTACTCATTCCGGCGGCAAAAACAGAGGCGATCAATAAGCCGGTTACACCCACAGGAAGCTGTGATACAATAAAATACGGGAATACCCTGTCACTATTAGCAAGATCCTGCAATTCAACAGGCAGTTCGGCGGTCCCGGCCGTATAGAAGCAGTACAGCGCTGTCCCGATGAAGAGAAACATCATAGAAACCGGAATATAAAGCATGCCCCCTGATAACACCGATCTTTTAGCAGCTTTATCCGAACGCGACGCCATATATCTCTGGATATAATTCTGGTCAATCCCGAAATTCTGCAGATTTATAAAAATCCCGTAAATAAATACCACCCAGAAAGTTGACCGAGAAAGATCCAGGCTGAAACTCCCCAGGCTGAATTTGTTATTCTCTATAGCTATCCGGAAAAGCTGATCCGTTCCTCCGGGCATCTTCAGCATAATAAACACAACACTCAATACTGCACCGGCAATCAGGATCAGTCCCTGGACAGCATCTGTCCAGACGACTGCCTGTATCCCGCCCAGGAGAGAATAAATCAATACTGTCACCCCTGTTAGAATTATAATTGGTGCTACAGGCCAGCCAAATATGGCATGCAATGCAAGAGCCAGTAAATATAATATGGTCCCCACCCGCATCAGCTGTGTCAGCAGGTAACACATGGATACATATATCCTGGCCCATGGACCGAAACGTGTTTCCAGGTAAGTGTAAGCCGATGGACTGTTTACTTTCCTGTAAAGGGGTACAAAAAATTTAACAGCTATATATGCTGCAATGGGAATGGAAAGACTGAATACAAAGGCATTCCAGTTTGACTGAAAAGCAATTCCCGGTAAGGCGAGGTAGCTGATGCTGCTGACAAAAGTGGCAAAAATGGACATGCTGATCACCCAGGACGGAATGTTCCTGTTGCCAAGAGTAAATGCGGAGGATGTCCTGTTCTTCCGGTAGAAGGAAGCCCCCAGCAGGGTCACCCCGAGCATATAAGCCAGAAATATGATGAAATCGATGGTGCTCATGTAATTGAAACATTCATGCTGATATTTTCATGTGAAATATGATGCATGATCAGTCATAATTCTGATTTTTCCATGCTATGTCCTTACAAGTCCTCCGGATCCAGCACCACATATTTTATAGATTGCCTCTGAAATGTATAGCTTATATGGATCAATCCGTCCGAGGCCTGTATCACAGCCGGATATGAGAACTCACCCTCTCCCCTCTCAAGCGTAAGAACAGGCTTCCAGTTCTTCCCGTCTTTTGAGATAGCCACATTCAGCATCTGGCGCCCCGAAGGGAATGTTTCACCTCTTGTAGTATGATTGTAAACAAGGAGCTGCCTGCCATCAGAAAGGGTGACTGCATCTGTTCCGGCATTAGGATTAGGAAGAGATGTGGCAGTCATCTTATCCCATGTTTCTCCCCCGTCTACCGACCAGCTCTGGGTAATAAATCCCTGGCGGCTGCGGCACAGCACCTGCATTTTCCCTGCTTCATGCAGTAAAATGCAGGGTTGTATCGCATCGAATTCCACACCGTCATTTACAGGGCCTATCACCTCCCAGGTTTTCCCATCATCATTGGTAAGTTCAAAATGTACCCGCCAACTGGTTTCTCCTTCCTCATCGACACTTTCTGTACTGGATGGACAAAGGATTGAACCATCTTCCAACTGCACCGGCTTGTTCTTTACCGGTCCGATCAGGTGGCCCAGTTTCCCTTCACCCAGCCTGGCAGGCTCTGACCAGGTCTTTCCATCATCAGCCGATTTGGTGAGCATGCCCCACCACTCACGCGGACTGGGCCCGACTTTATAGAATAACAGCAGGGACCCGGATGATGGAAGGAAAAGCACCGGGTTCCAGCAGGGATATTGCAGTGTATCGCTTTGCTTGCCATTATCTTGCTTGCCATTTACTACTTCAAATGGTGCTGTCCAGGTGCCATTTTCAAGCCTGGACAGCCAGATCCCAACATCCGGATTTTTTTCATGGCTGCCGCCAAACCATGCGGCAACAAATCCCGATGGAGTCTCGACTATGGTCGATGCATGGCATTGGGGAGCGGGCTTATTATCCAGGGGATAGATAAGTTCGCCTTTCAGATAGCCATTTTTGCCTGGTTCCGCCTTATCCGGTATCCTGTACTTCTGTACATCCTGATTACACGCAAATAGCGAAAACAGGATTAGTATTGAGCATATTGAAATGCTGCGGGTGTTCATCTTTTTTCTAATCAAAGGGTGAACCAGTAATTAAATTTTATCATAAAAACGTTCCCCGGAGGAGAATCCAGTAAATCACTGAAGTTCCTGCCCTGGTCCATACTGCTGACTTTTTCATCATGGGTCTTTTCGTGCGACCACACAAAGAAGAACACTGAACCCAGTTTGTATTCCCACCGGAATACCAGGTTCGAACGGAACTGGGCATAATTGAAATCAGGGTTTACAAAGCTGAATCCACCCTGATCCGGGGCAGTCACATAGTACACATTCTCCTGCCGGTAAAACTGGATATCCGCTTCTGTGTATGTATAGAACCTTTCTGAATAATCCCGGGAACCATGGTCGCTGACTTTCTTAAAGCCTGAATAATCCCCAATGGATAAATACGGGCTCCCGTAATATTCCAGTGACATTTCGGGGTTTATGAATACTTGCGCCCGTAAGGTAAAGTTGAGGATTCTCTGGTCCAGGTCCCCGAACAGATAGACGGTCTCAGTCCCGGGATTTCTATTCAGTATATATTGCTGTTTCTCATCGATAATCTCATGACTCAGGATCCCGTTAAACCTGATCCTGCCTGCCGGCAGCCACAGGACACTTGCCAGTACTCCCTGGTAGTCATATAATCCTGATTCATTGATCCGCTTATCATAGTTGATTGTCAGGCTTAGTTCTTTTGCCTGGCTGGTACCTAGGCGTCCGGTAAATGCCCAGTAAGGATTGGTAGCCAGTGCAGGTCCCCCGCGAAGTATCCTGGGATCCGATTCAGAAAAAACGCGCATGATGTCACCACGAAAACTCCACAGGTTTACAAAGCTTGTGCTGCAGGCCGCACTGGTCCTTGAGCCGATCCGTTCCTTTCCGAATGTCCATGATGCATTCTGGTTCAATATAATAGAATATGACCTCAGTATGCCTTTTGGTTCGGTGATAACATATGATACCCCTGCTTCCTCATTAATCATGTCAGCCTGCCTGAGGTATCCCATATCATTTAATTCCAGATTCGGTGATAACCATGAAGCAGTAACATTCCCTCTCCATTTCCCGCCCTGTTTGGCCAGTTTGAATTCGCCGCCTGTGCCCGTTAAAGATCTCATGTCCTCATCCAGGTTGAGATGGATGGTACCCGGCCGTTGGAAACGGTGTACATTATTCTGCTGGAGGCCGGTCATGGCATCCTCTGAACCATTAATACTGCTGAAAATTGTTTTTCCTTCCAGGGCAAAAACCTTATTACTCGTGTAGTGAATAAAATCAAGGCCACCACTGAAGGAATTCCTGTAAAGCTGCTCTTCAATATAACTGTCATTGATTATACTGTTTCCAGAGGTAAACATGCCCCCTATAATAGTTTTGGCATCATTGTATTCCTTTTTTACGCTCCCGACAAAATAATTGGTGAAAGGATTAACAGTCTTGTTGTAACTGGTATCTTCACTGCCTATTGTGGCAGTTTCCCTTGCTGTAAGGCTTTCCATTATTCCAACAGACAGGCCCTTGCTGGTTTTGCCGGTTAATTTTGTTGCTCCCAGAATGGTTGTCCGGTCCGGTGTGTCAATTGATTCATTTACCCCCAGACCGGGATGATACCTGGGGGCCTGTCCAATTCTCCTGGAATAGAATAATTGCGATTTAGCAATACTGAGATCAAATAAGTCCCTTCCTTCAAGAAAGAAAGGCCTCTTTTCATCAAAAAAAGTCTCGTAACTGGTCAGGTTAAGTTCCGAAGGGTCGGCTTCTACCTGTCCGAAATCCGGATTAATCGTTACATCCATTACCAGGTTGCTGGACACACCTATCTTGGCATCAAGCCCTGCGCCATATTCCACCGGCTTATAAGCTATCCCGGGAATTCCTGTTGCACTGTTCTCAGGAACATATCTAATCGAGGCATAAGGTGACAGTTCCACCTGCCTTGATGGCCTGATATCACTGATACCATGCAAGCTCCCGATCTGATCAATCATAGATGGTGCATTGCGGGCATGCAATTGCCATTTGCTGATTTCATTTATCCGGCTTATCCTCCTCCAGCTGTGCAATCCCCATACCTGGTCCGGCTTATTTATATATCTTACCTGGCTCAAGGGGATAGTCATCTCCGCCGTCCAACCCGAATCTTCCAGCGCAGTGGCGCCATCCCATACGGCATTCCAGTTCAGGTCCCACAGATTATCCCCTGTATGTTTTACATCCATTTTTTGACCGGCACTCGTGAGGGAAAATTCATAGGCCGTTTTTTTATCATAATAACTATCGAATGCAATCCCTATCATATCACCGCTGTAAACATCACGTGAATTGAACCTGACATGCATCCTTTCAGGTTCTGTATCATAACATTTAAAACCCACATAAACATTATTATAATCATACAGGATCTTCAATTCAGTGGATTGGGATGGCGGGGCGCCTTCATCCGGACTCCATTGAGTATAGCCGCCGGACCAATTTCCCTGTGACCAGCAATCGTCGTCCAGGCTGCCATCAATTTTCGGAACTGCTTCGGTCCTGGTAGCTGTATAGCTTCTTTTCTTATAATACCTTACTCCATCAATTATGGTATCAAGCTCGGCCTGTCCTGATACAGGTATTGATATCCAAGCCAGGAGGAAAAGAATTAATATGCTGTACTTAGTGATTCCTGTCATGTTAATGAAAGGTAAATCAATATATTTATACAATAGATGAAAGCCATAAAATGAGAATATAAATTAAAGATACAACATGCCTGAGAGCAATAAAAATTGATCTTCATTGTAACCTTTTTGCCCCGGGTTTATCTTAACCACAGACTAACAAATAAACGACACGATTATGGGAGCTTTAAGTATTTTAGTGATTATTGCCTTTCCGATTTGCGGCCTGATAGGATACTATATAAAAACCAAGAACCAGGAACGGATGAAACTGATTGAGCAGGGCGTCAATCCTGATGAAGGCTTAAGTATTTCCGAATACCGCAAACAGACTAC
Organism: uncultured Bacteroidaceae bacterium; assembly: GCA_964540005.1. GTDB lineage: Bacteria > Bacteroidota > Bacteroidia > Bacteroidales > SM23-62 > CAZILN01. Next base: position 11,925 of record CAZILN010000221.1, read on the forward strand.
TCTGAGAAATGCAGTGTTAATAAGTATTGGATTTGTTTTAATACAAAGGCTGGATAAGGAATTGGTAATCGAAACCGGACTGACCGAGAATCATGGCCTGATACTTCTTGTATTGTCTATCATATTCCTGCTGTATAAATGGATTGAGGAACTAACTGCACCAAGCAGGGTATAGTTATAGTTTGGCGAAGAAGAAACCGTAAAAATCTAAGGAATATTATTGGTAATTGATATATTTTGACTATTTTTGTCAAAATATATTATTCAAAATGCAGGAGATTGGCAGTCTGATCAGAAAATTGAGGATGGAAAGAGGGTATCCGCTTAGAAAGGTAGCTGCCTATCTGGATATTGACCAGGCCATATTGAGTAAAATTGAAAGGGGTCTGCGGAAGATAAAAAAAGAGCAGGTAATCAAACTGGCTGAATTTTTTAACTACGATGAAAAAGAGTTATTACTGGCTTATCTTAGCGATAGGATCATTTTTGAAATTGGAGAAGATGAATTAGCCAGAGAAGCCTTGAAAGTGGCAGAGGAGAAACTGGCATATGAAGTTTTTAATGTCCTCGACAGGGACGCGACCATCAATATAATCTCTGAAATAATATCAAGGTTCCCGAAAGTTAACAAAGCATGGATTTATGGTTCTTTTTCGAGGAAGGAGGATGGCCCCGATAGCGATATAGATATTGCCCTGGCAGCTGAGAAGGGAACAAGTTATTTTGATCTTGCTGAGATCCAATATCATCTGGAAAATAAAGTTAAACGCAAATTTGATGTGGGCTTCATGGATTCATTCAGGCAGGGTATCTATAAAAATGTAAAACCGGATTTGCAGTTGGTATATGAAAGATCACAGGCAAAATAGCAAAGAAAGGCTTGTTCATATCCAACAAGCGATTAAGGATATTGAGTTGTTCATTCAGGATATTAACGAAGAATCTTTTCTGAATGATCAACTCACAGCAAGTGCGGTCCTGTTTAAGTTTAGTATAATTGGTGAAGCTGTAAACCATATTAAAGAAGATTTCCTAGATAAATATGACTATCCCTGGTATAAAGTAAGAGCGTTCAGAAATCTGATATCCCATGCATATTTTCAAATTAAGATGGAAGCCGTATGGCAGATAATCGTAAATGATCTTCCGGAAATCAAGCAACTTATTGATACAATCCTGAAACAAGAGTTTAAATCTTAACCCCATCGGATCTCGATTCATCGGATCGATCGATCCGATGGGTTTCCCGGTGGGTTTCCCGGGCCTACACCCCGCTCACCCGTTTCTTATACTCTGCCAGGGCTTCATCCAGCCTGTCCTGGGCAGTTGTATCACCCGGCACATTGTGCGAGGGGTGAATATGCAGCTTCACTCCCCGGTCGGCCAGTATCTCGGCCACGGTGGTTATGGTCATCCAGACAGCTGTGACGAAGGCATGTGTCGAGAGGGGCCCTATCCTGTCCTGGTGGTTCCTGAGCTCCACCGACGCATCCTGCAGGGGTACGCAGGAATCAACCACCACATCTGCTATTTCAAATATGGTTTTCCCGCTTGAGTGCCTTGATTTTTTATCAACAGCTTCTGCCGCCGAACCGAAGACCACCACCTTCATACCCAGCTCTTTTGACCTGAGGGCCACATCAATGTTTACATTGTTAATGCCGGTATGAGAAAATATCCACATGGTATCCCGTGGATCGAAATTATATCCCTTCATGATCTCAATACCGTATCCTTCCACCCTCTCAAGGAATATGAACTGGTGAACTCCCATTTCACCGACTATCCGGGTAAAAAAGGTCAATGGTAATTCAATGATGGGATGAAAGCCGACAAATCCGCCTATGCGCGGATACATTTCCTCGACGGGAAGGGTTGAATGCCCGCAGCCAAATGTGTGCACCCAGCGTCCGGCTTCAATAGAGGCGGCCATTAGTTCAGCGGCCCTGTTAATATTTTCCATCTGAGTCTCCTCTATCCTGTCCATGATGTTTCTGGCATTTTCAAGCCATTTTTTTGCTAGCATTTTTATATAGTTTAGAAGTTAATATTAATCCCTGCCGTATTTCCTGACAGAACTTATAATTAACAGGTACAGAAATCCCAGGCATACCATCAACACCCAGGGGACTGCCAGGATGCTGAAGCGGTCGGCAACAACCCCCATCAGGTAATTGAATGTGATATTCCCCAGCAGCGCAATGGAAAATACCAGGCTGTAGGCCGTTCCGCGAAGACCGGAGAACAGGCTTCCCACATATCCGAGCACTACCGGAAAAACCGCTGACGTTCCGAACCCGAGTATTCCAAGCGCTATATAGAAAAAGACCGGCTCCGGTGATACCAGGATTATCAGTACACCGGATAATATTATGAAAAGTGAAACCACCAGAATTACAAAGGACCTTATCTTCCGGAGCAGGCCGGCAAGCAGTAACCTGGTAAGTGTGAGGCACAGAACGAAAACACTCAGTCCCATCAGGGCCATGGTTTCTGAAAAGTTAACTCCTGTCTGCAGAAAACTGGTTGTCCAGTTGTTTATGATACCCTCAAGAGCACTCTCGAAAAAGAGGATCAGTCCAAGTACCAGCAACCCGCGATTTTTGATTACAGCCAGGAAGGACCTGAGCGGGATGCTTTGTGTTTGTTTTGGAGCAGGAAATCTGATCACTGCAAAGTAGAAGACCGGGATAATCAGGAAAAAACCGATATAGGAGATTTTTCGTTCAAATCCCCAGGCTTCCGGCAGCAGTGCCATTAACAAGGGAACACCCAGGGCGCCTATTCCGAAAAAAGCACCCAGGAGGCTTAGGTTGGCACCGCGGGTCCCGGGCCTTTCAGAACTGATGTCGGCCACCAGTGCATTTGTCCCACCGTTCAGGATCCCGCCCCCGATACCCATAAGAATGAATATCACCTGCAACTGAAGTAGGTTGCCGGAATAAGCAATGCTCTCCATTCCAAGTATTATAAGCAAGGTAGATATAATGAAAGGCACCCGGTAACTATACCGGTCGACAATGGGACCAAATATGAGGGATCCGAGTAAAATTCCCATAGGAAGCAGTGAAGCCAGCAGTCCGGCCTGCACAGTATCCATCTCAAATTTAACTATTATGGAAGGCAGCACAGAACCCAGGCTGATGAACCCCACACCGAATAAAAGCAGACCCAGTCCGGCAGCCAGAAATACTGGTTTGAAACTGTATGATTCTTCCATCATTTCTGATCTTTCATTAAAGCCAGTTTTGCCGCTCCGTAAATCCCTGCATCCTGTTCCAGCTGTGATGTCACAAATTCTGCCTGTCCTATACTCATGGGCTGGGCCCATTTCCCTGCTTCTTTATATATTTCATCAAGCAGTTGTGCGCCTGGACCGAATACCCCTCCTCCGAAGATTATTTTCTCAGGATTGAAAAGGCTTACCAGGTTGGCACAGGCTTTCCCCCAGAACCTGACAGCTAGCCTGATTATCTCAGTCGCATCAGGATCACCTGCATTGTAAGCCTTAAAGACATCGCTTGCAGCAGGATCGCCTTCCATCACCTCCCTTGCCCTCCTGGCTATGCCGGTCCCTGAAGCATGGTATTCAAAACAACCACAATCCTCATATTCAGGCAACCATGGATCAGTGAGGGCCAGCCAGCCTACCGCCCCTGCGATATTGTTTGCACCCCGTATAAGCCTGCCGTCCACCATGATCCCTGCCCCTATCCCGGTGCCAACGGCCAGGAAAATAGCATTTTTACAGCCCTCTGCAGCTCCCCTCCAGGTCTCCCCCAGTATATAACAACTGCGGTCACTGTCTATGCTGATATCGATCTGTCGCGGTGCCAGCTCATCGCATAATTCCTGTCTCAAGGGATAATCTTCCCAGCCGGATATGTTCGGGGCCCATACTGTGCCCGCCAGTGAATGGTAAATACCCGGTACGGCTATCCCGGCACCTGATACTGCCAGTCCATTCCCATCTGTCCATTCAAGCAGTTGACTGATCAGTTCAAGTATCAGTTCGCCTACTTCCTCACCCTCACGTTTCTCTATGTAGAGAACACTCTTGGGCGAAATCATGGTTCCCGTATCAAAAACGCCACCGGCTATTTTAGTACCGCCCAGATCAATTCCCAGTACTATTTTTTCCTGTGGTTCCAATTCAGTATAATATATTATTCATTCCCAGGTGGGTCAGCCGGAAGATCTTCATAAAACCACGGTAATCCAGTGACTGGAGATTCATGTGTGGAGAAAATTAATAAAGGTAAAGATACTACTATGAAGCAAAAGTCAAATTGCATTTTAATAACCGATAAAAATTGAATTATATAGAAAATGCTAGTAACTTTGGGAGTGACCATATGTAATATATTAAATAGCCAGTTCTTTACACCTAAACTCTATCCCTATGAAGATAATCATTAAAAAAGATCCCGAGGAGGTCGGAGCCTGGGTTGCACAATACACTCTTAACAGGATCAAAGCATACAAACCAACCAAAGACAAGCCCTTTATACTGGGATTACCCACCGGGTCCTCCCCGGTACCGACGTACAAGGAATTTATCAGGTTGCATAAAGAAGGCAAGCTGTCCTTTGAAAACATCATCACCTTCAACATGGATGAGTATGTGGACCTTCCTGAAGACCACCCGGAAAGTTATCACTACTTCATGTACAAATACCTTTTCGATCATGTGGATATACCGCCTGAAAACATAAATTTTCTGAATGGTAATGCCCCGGACCTGGAAAAGGTCTGCCGTGATTATGAGGAAAAAATCAAAAAATACGGGGGGATAGATCTCTTCCTGGGGGGTATAGGGGCTGATGGCCATATAGCTTTTAATGAACCGGGATCTTCACTGGCCTCACGAACAAGGATAAAGACCCTTTCCTATGAAACCATACTGGATAATTCCCGGTTTTTTAATGATGATATGTCCAAGGTACCTACAACAGCCCTGACTGTAGGTGTTGGGACAGTTATGGATGCCAAAGAAGTACTCATCATAATTACAGGTTACTCCAAGGCACGCGCCCTGCGGATGGTTGTGGAAGGCAGCATCAGCCATATGTGGACAGTCTCTGCCCTGCAGATGCATCCGAACGGGATAATTGTCTGTGATGATGATGCCACCATGGAACTGCAGGTGGAAACAGTCAAGTACTTCAAGGATATCGAGACCATTTCTGAAAAAAGGATGCCCGGACAAAAACAGTAAATTATGCTAAAATCTCTTTCTACCTTCCTGACAACAATCCTCCTGGCTTCTGGTTTGAATATCTATTCCCAGAAGAATGTCAAACCTGTCACTCCTGATGCCTCTGAGGAAGCAGTGGCACTGCTGGAATATATTTACTCAATTTCCGGCAAGCATACCATGTCAGGACAGCACTGTGCCCCGCTGGTAGGTTCTACAAGGCTTTCAGTGGTTCACAGGACAACAGGGGGGCATTACCCTGCTCTTTTCGGACAGGACTTCGGCTTCAGTTATCCGGGATACTGGGACGGCATCAATTACCGGCAGAGGATCGTGGATGAGGCCATACGCAGGCACGAGGAAGGATTTGTCATAACCATTATGTGGCATGCGGTACCACCCACCCAGGATGAACCGGTCGCCTTCCGGGAATCCATACAGGGCAAACTGACTGACGCAGAATGGCAGGAGCTGGTAACACCCGGGACCGCCCTGAATGAACGCTGGCAGTCACAGGTGGACGTCATCGCCTGGTTCCTTAAACAGCTGGAATATGCTAAAGTACCGGTGTTATGGCGGCCATACCATGAAATGAACGGCGCCTGGTTCTGGTGGGGAAAGAAGGAAGGCGATGATGGTTACAAGAAACTGTGGCAGATGATGTTTGACCGTTTCGTGAATTTCCATGGCCTGGACAACCTTATATGGGTCTACAACACCAATGAATTCAAAGAGGGTGTGGATCCCCACGGGACCTATTATCCCGGAGATGAGTACGTGGATATTCTTGCTACGGATGTGTATTCCGAGGGTTTTAACCAGGTGAACTATGATCAGCTCCTTGAGCTTGCCGGCGATAAGCCCATAGCACTGGGAGAAGTGGGCACACCCCCCACACTTGAGAAACTGAGAGAGCAACCCAAATGGACCTGGTTCATGAGATGGGGCGAGCCCTCAGGGCGCGGCGGTGTAGCAGAACTGTTCTCAAGCGAGGAGGTCCTGACACTGGAAGATCTGCCCTGGGTAGATATTAAAGATCCCTACATGCATTACCCTGTACTGAAATAGATCATACTACTCAGCAAGGCTTACATAATTCTTAATTAATCTCAGCGGCCCCATAAGTCCGGTTGGCTTCAGGGTGGTTTCAGCGCTCAGATAGTTTTCCACAGATGTTGAGGTCCACACATTCCGGAGCTCTCCATATTCCCTGTAATCCCCGATTATCCTGTTCCGGTAGGCAGTGGTAAGGACCACCTCCAGCCGGTTTTGTTCCTGCAGCAGACCGCTGACATCAAAGCTCATACCCGGCATCCAGGCATTCCCCAAACTTTCACCGTTGAGGCTGACCTGGGCAATTGCCTCCACATTGCCCATATCCAAAAGAACAGGTCCCCCGGCTCCTGTAAATCCTGCCGGAAGATCGAAAGCTATGGTATATGTGGCTGTCCCGGCAAAATACTTTATATCATCCCTGTCAAAATCAGCCAGGGATCTCAAATCAGTAATCTCCTGATCTTCAATACCTTCCTGGTATGCAGCCCTGAATTCAATCCTGCCCTTGAAATCTGTGATCTCATAGATTTCGGGTGATCTGAGTGTTGTTTCTATCCTGTCGCCATCACTTATAGTAAAAACATAGTCCCCTGACTCACTGGGAGTGATCATGAATCCCTCTTCTGTCTTTGTTACAAGGGGCAATCTGTTATTGTTATCAAGTGAATCCAATACAGGGAAAAGCTGTTTGCCCTCTTTTTCCACCATTGTAATGTGGACTTCGTCCGCAACCGGTGTAAATACAAAAAACAGGGCCTGTCCGGGTTTATAACTTACCGGTATCCGGATGAGTCCATTCTCAACTGAATAGATGGCCGGTTTTACCCGGCTGCCATCAACCGGGTCCCATATCTCCGGTAACTTATTCCCGGTACGAAACAGGCAGTCCCGGTGAATTGCCTTATCCTGCTGGTTGAATACAAAGAATACATCCTTATCACCCGGTTTCTTATGGATGAACATCAGCTCAAGCCCGTCAGCGCTGCAGGTCATGAACTGGTGAGGGGTCTTCAGTTCACGCAATACATCTTCCAGTGACTTTCCATGGATTACCCTGCCCTGGCCATATGTATTCTCCTGTATATCGTTCCCGTCGATAGCTCCCCAGAGATCATCCGACAGCTTCCTGAATTCATCCTGCTCTGTCCTGGTAGATATTAGTGACAGCATCCTTTCCGGTCTGGGTCCGCACACTACAGCACCCTTCTCAACCAGTTTGGCTATCACTTGCAGGCTGGCCATTTCCATGACAGGATTATCAGGCAATACCAGCAGGCCGGATTCCTGGTCACCGGATACAATGATCTTCCCGTCCCGCACCTCCGTCATATTCTTCAGTACATCAAAATTACATGCAGAGGCCCGGTAGCCATAAGGCAATCCAAGGATGGTCCTGTTCAGGGTTGATTGTGGAAGCTGGTCTCCCAGGTAAAAAAGCACATCATTGACGACATTTCCTTTTTGAAGTACATACTGCACCCTCTTATGGTATTCCATCCACCCGTATACCTGGTGCCACCAGGGATTGTTCCTGTTAAAATGGGCTGCCCAGCGTCCCAGGGTCATGCCGGGTTTTAGCTCCAGCGGCTGGTGAACATATGAATGCAGGATCATCTGGTTGATACCGGAACAGAAGGCCCTGTCACCGAAAGATTTCAGGTTGGCAGGCGATTCGCTGTAATGTGCGTAACCGGTATAAGCTTCTGCGGCAAGGACAGGTTTTCCATAACAACTAACTGCCCAGGATGGAAATTCAGCAATTGTTGCCGCGGATGGATCATACACGGGATATACTTTCTCAGGATCATTCCCGGCCCAGAATTCAAACATTGGAAGGTCTATGAACTCATTGGTTTTCAGTATATCGACAGGAGGATATCTGGTACCCCCGTATATTACTTCAGCATGCAGTTCTATCCCCTGCTCATGACAGAGATCACTGAAATGCCTGTAATAGTTATCTTCAATCATCCCGGCTATGGTCTTCCTGAAATCATACAAAAAGGCTTCTGAGAGTGAAGCATCCCCCACTGTCTCCCCGCAAAGCACAGGGATCCATGGAATAATGCTGTACCCGCTTGACTGCTCAAACGCCTCCTCAAAATTGTGTGTCCAGTTCTGGTAAAAACACTCCCAGCTGTCTATCAACAGGAACTTGAAGGTATTTCCTGCCATGTTCCCGGACAGGTCAATTAATTTCTGCCCATAATTTTCGAAATGAAGGTCCACGGCTGCCTTATCCATCTTATCACATTCGAGTCCGGTACCTTCGGCTGTAGCCGGACCGTTTGTTTTGCCGGTTGTGGTATATCCGAAACGCAATACCATCCAGTCCCCTTCAGGAGCGTCCCACTGCAGGGAACCCTCACTGTTCATACTGGCTGTGATATCAATAATGCTGCTCTCAGGCAGAACGTCAGCAGCCTCATCCAGGATTTCCATCTTATCAAAATTCATGATATTCCCGGCCTGTACCGATACCGATTTTTCAAGCAGGTAAGGTATGTCAGGTGAATATGAAGGCTTCTCATCCTGCCCAAGCAGTTCGATCTCACCTATAAGCACAGAGGAATAACCATAGGCCGTGGACTTGTCTCCGACCATTATCCTGAAAAAGGAAGCCCTGGTTTCCGGCAGGTCGAAGATAAATGATCTGTTCAGCCCCTTGCTGCTTGCTTTCCCGATCTCCCTGAAACGCTTGCCGTCATCGGAAGCCAGGATGGTATAATTGATCCTTACCTGAGAGATCTCTCCCCACATAAAGACCCCCCGTGGATGAATGGCAAGCCTTTCCGCAGTAAATCCCTCCTCAAATACTATCTCAATCAGGTCCCCGCTCTGGACTGTTAGACTGCTTAAGGGATTAGCATCCGCAAGAACCGAGGCATCGGCGGATCCGTTCAGGGTGATCCCTGGAGCAGCCTCCCGGAATGAATTGAGGCCTCCGGTAACAGGATAGGCAACAACTGCCACATCCCTGTAAAAATCATGTTCTGCAAAGGGTTTACCCAGCTTCAGGCTGACTTGTCCACCACCCTGTACAAAGGTCTTGCTCCAGGTATACTGCTTCATAGACATCTCAGGAGTGATCCATGGTCCGCCGCTGGTGCTCCAGCCGTCACAATTATGGGCCCCGATTGTAATGCCCAGGCGGTTTGCTTCCTCCAGGGCCCACCGGAACATTGCATACCACTGCTCACTGTCAAACAGTACCCGGGGCACACCAAAATCTTTCCCGTTGAACAGGCCGATATTCAGAATGGTTGCCTGGGATATCCCCTGCTGCTTCATACTCTCCAGGTCGCGGGTAATGCCTTCCCTGCTTACGGCTCCATCCATCCAGTGCCACCAGGTATGTACCCGGTATTCCCCGGACGGGTCAATAAATGCAGCATGATCCGGTCCGGGTTCGGCGAGTTTTCTTTCACAGGAAACAAGAGCCAGGATGACAGAAACAAGGATCACAGGAATAGAGACCGGTATCTTCCATCCTTTTTTCAGCTTACAAATCAGGGTGTTCATTTTAATTCCTTTCGTTTAATATTTGAGAACGAATGCCAGCGCTTCGTTCTCTCATTATATAATTATTAAAATACAGACTAAGCTATTCCAGGTAGATCAGTTTAATAGCAGATGCTTCTTCCACTGATCCGTCAGAACCTGAAGGTTCCAATGAAATCTGCAGTGCCTCGATATCCGATATCCTGAATTCCCCTTTCATATCCGCCTTGAGATTTGCAGCCATGAATCCGGGATAGGCAGCAGGACGGTTGATGAAATCCACCTGTTTCAGATCACTCAAAGTTAAGTTGTGCAGGGCCTGGTCCGGACCAAGTTTTATGGTACCCCCGAACACCGACCCGTCCTTTAGCTGAAGGGCCAGCCGAAGATTACAGCTGTTCCCGGTATCGGAATACCCCAGGAGCCTGATTGTTGTAACAGTTTGAAGATCCTTTATCCGCCCTGCTATCTTATCCCTGAAATAAAACTTGAAGGAAGCGGACTGCTGTCCCTCAGAAAACCTGTTCATCGTACTCATCCGGATGACAGTCTCACCGGGAACCCGTGAGGGAAGCAGGGGAAAGAAAGAATTACCATATACGAGTTCCCCATCCGACTCCGCCTGAAAAATTATAAGAGGTGATTCTGGCCGGCCTCCATCTCCTGGCAAAATACAGCAGGGATACTGAATCTGGTTCTGACGGGGCATCACTCCCGCTGAATCGACATATACATCTGCAGCATGATCAACTTCCGGAATTTCCCTGCTACAGACCGTCAGCAGAATTACTACCTGGACAAGCAGGCATATCCTCAGGATACCATTTTTTTCAGCTCTCATTATTATTGTTTTTATTATATTAGTAAACTTATAAGCAAGTTCAGCTTTTTCTGAAAATACTCAAAATTTCTTATACAGTGTTAACAAATTAACATTATGAAACCAAAACTACATGCTAAATTACTGATCCCGTTGATGATAGTCCCATTTATGCTTCTCCGGCCTGACACTGCTGACGCACAGGAAGGACAGGTGCTGCTGAAAGATACCTTCAAGGATCACTTCTTAATAGGTGCAGCACTGCACCGTTGGGAGATTACCGGCAGGGACAATGAATCTCTTGCCCTGGTTAAAAAGCATTTCAACTCCATCAGTCCGGGTAACGCAATGAAATGGGGCCCTATACACCCCAAACCCGGGTATTACGATTTTAAACTAGCCGACCAATTCGTGGAACTGGGAGAGCAAAACGATATGCACATGCTCTGCCATGTGCTCATCTGGCATGCACAGACACCCAGGTGGGTTTTCCAGGATGAATCAGGGGAGGCAGCCAGCAGGGACACCCTGCTTCAGCGAATGCAGGATCATATTTCCACCGTGATGGGAAGATATAAGGACCACATCGATTGCTGGGATGTGGTGAATGAGGCTGTTGAAGAAGACGGATCGATGCGCAAGACCAAATGGTCAGAGATCATCGGGGATGATTTTGTGCAGAAAGCCTTTGAATTTGCCCGGGAAGCGGATCCTGATGCCATACTGATCTATAATGATTATAACCTCTACAAACCCGAAAAGAGAGATGGTGTGGTCAGGCTGATCAAAGGACTGCAGGAAAAAGGCATAAAGGTTGACGCCATCGGCTTGCAGGGTCACTGGGACCTGTATGAACCTGATATTGAAGATCTTGAAGCTAGCATCATTGCTTTTTCCGAACTGGGATGCGATGTCATGATCACAGAGCTGGATGTTTCTGCCCTGCCTCTGCCATGGGGATTTTCAGGTGCTGAAATCTCGACCAATTTTGAACTGAGGGACAGCCTGAATCCATATCCTGATGGATTACCCGATTCAATGCAGGCGGTGCTTGCTGAAAGGTACGCGGACCTGTTCAGGATCTTTGTCCGGCACAGTGACAAAATAAGCCGGGTCACGTTCTGGGGAGTACACGACGGGGGGTCCTGGAAAAATAATTTTCCCGTTCGCGGGAGAACAGACTATCCCCTTCTCTTCGACCGCAGTTTCCAGCCCAAGCCCTGTTTTGATGCCGTAATTAAAGTAGTATCAGGAGGTTAAATTTCCATTAACCAGTCTATAATTACAATAAACAGTTCCGCAGATCATGATTTATTTACAAGAAAATTATTCCTTTAGGCTCCGCCTTCCCCTTACTGCTGCCTTATTAATAGCTGCATCCTTATCGGTGGATGTCTCTGCCGTTTATACCAGTTCATATGTATCAGAGAATTATGCTCCCGGAAGATTTCTGCTAAGCTCCTCCGGAAGCTCTTCACCATTATATGCCAGCAATGAAGACTATCCCGGTGTGCTGCGGGTACTGAAACTTTTTCAGGGTGATATTGAAATGGTTACCGGGACAGCACCTGAAATAGTAATGGATTCCCGGCCTGTTTCCGGGACAGCTGTTATTGCAGGCACAATAGGAAAAAACCAGCTGATTGATCAGCTGATCATGGAAGGGAAACTCGATATTACAGGCATTGCCGGTAAACGGGAAACTTTTCTGATCCAGGTAATAGACCATCCCCTGAACGGTGTTGAGAATGCCCTTGTTATTACCGGAAGCGATAAGCGGGGTACCATCTACGGGATGTTTGATGTATCAGCACAGATAGGGGTCTCACCACTGTACTGGTGGGCCGATGTGCCCGTAAAGAAAAAAGAAGAGGTTTATATCCTCCCCGGCCGGCATACCCTTGGGGAACCTGCAGTTGAATACAGGGGAATATTCATAAATGATGAAGCTCCTGCACTGGCAGGATGGGTTTTTGAAACATACGGGGGCTTTAACCACCAGTTCTATGATCATGTTTTTGAGTTAATTCTGCGAATGAAAGGTAATTACCTCTGGCCGGCCATGTGGGGAAGGGCCTTTTATGATGACGATCCTGAAAATCCCGTTCTGGCCAATGAATATGGGATTGTGATCGGGTCCTCCCATCATGAACCCCTGATGCGTGCCCATGATGAGTGGAGACGCTATGGAGAGGGCCCCTGGGACTATGAAAAAAACGAGGATAAGCTGAGAGCTTTCTGGAAAGAAGGCATAGAGCGCATGGGAAACAATGAGAGCGTAATAAACATAGGAATGAGGGGTGACGGAGACGAAGCCATGACGGAAGGGACCGCTATATCCCTGCTGGAGAAAATAGTCCGGGACCAGCGTAAGATCATCTCCGAGCTTACAGGAAAAGAGGCATCTGATGTACTTCAAATGTGGGCCCTCTATAAAGAAGTGCAGGACTATTATGACAAGGGTATGCGGGTACCGGAGGATGTGATCCTCCTGCTCTGCGACGATAACTGGGGTAACATCAGGAAACTCCCCCACCTTGACAGCACCAACAGGTCAGGGGGGTACGGAATATATTATCATTTTGATTATGTAGGCGGACCAAGAAACTATAAATGGCTGAATACCACTCAGATCGAACGAGTCTGGGAACAGATGCACATGGCCTGGGAATACGGTGTGGATCGCCTGTGGGTCGTCAATGTGGGTGATATCAAGCCCATGGAATTCCCTATTGAGTTCTTCCTTGATTATGCCTGGGATCCTGGGAAATGGCCGGCAGAGCGCCTGCCGGAATATTACACACAATGGGCGGAGCAACAATTCGGACCGGAGTATGCTGATGATATTGGCAATATAATTGCCGGCTACACCAAGTATAATTCGATAAGAAAGCCTGAAATGATCTCCCCGCAGACATACAGTCTTGTGAATTACCGGGAGTCGGAACGTATTGTGGACCGGTACAGGCAGCTTGCTTCACAATCGGAATTTATATACTCAAAATTACTGGCTGAATACAGGGACGCATACTACCAGCTTGCACATTTCCCGGTGATAGCCTGCTCCAACCTCAATGAACTGTATGCGGCAGCAGGAATGAATAATCTGTATGCCGGGCAGAAAAGGGCAGCTACCAATCTGTTCGCCGAAAAGGTAAGGGAATTGTTTGACAGGGATTCTCTTCTGGCAGAATACTATCATACTGAACTGGCAGATGGAAAATGGAACCACATGAT
>CAZILN010000222.1:0-9872 GCA_964540005.1 uncultured Bacteroidaceae bacterium
TTCTGAAAACTATGACCGGGGTAATCAGCCTTGATCCTATCGGCAAACCTCCTGTCAGCATATCTTGGTCCGGATTCAGCCTTGTCATGCTCCATTAAATTAACCAGGATAGTCTCTGCCTGCCTGGCCTTCTCCCTGAACACCTTATCAAGGCTTTCAAGCCACAAGGCTGTCCTTATACCTGATATTTCTGTGGCTTCCTCTATGGACAATTTGGCCCCTTCCCATTTCACTGTATTCTCATCATATTCCTTAATGAACAGTATGGAATTATCTTCTGAATGATCCCTGGTCCCATCCATCTCCAAACTCACCAGCAGTATGCTTTTTTCCTGCTCAATTCCTGTTAAATAAAAAAAATCAGATTGTTGCCTGTACGGGAAAAACTGATCACCGGTCCGTACCAACTGATCACTGGAATGAAATACGGCCATGCTTTTCTCCGGAAGAAGTACCTGAAGTTTTTTTCTGTTCTTCAGGAACAATGATTTATTTATCGGTTTATATCGCATTCAAATGTATATCACGTTCATTAGACTGAATTAAAATACCGGAGTATGTGCTGAGAAACATTTGTTGTCATTGCCAGGCATATAATTTTGTAAAACAAATCTAGTTATATTTATTTCATTATACAGCAGCCCGGCCGCTGCTCATAATTTAAGATACAAAAAATATGAATAACATTTTCACTGCCTCTATTGGTAAAAAGCTGATGATGGCAATGGCAGGACTGTTCCTGGTGCTGTTCTTGCTGGTACATCTGGGGATCAACCTGACACTGATCCTGTTCGAATCTCCCCGGATATTCAATATTGCCGCCCACTTCATGGCCAGCAATTATCTGATCAAGATCTTCGAGATCGTATTATTCGGGGGTATATTGCTCCATATCCTGTACGGACTGATCGTTCAGACACAAAACTGGCTGGCCAGGCCTAAAAGATATAAGCTGGACAATTATGCCCAGACCTCATTCTTTTCGAAATTCATGATCCACACTGCTGTCATCGTTCTGACTTTCATCGTCATCCACCTGGTGGATTTTTATTTCAGGAGTAAATTCGGACACATCCAGGAAGTCACCTATGAAAGCGGCAAGCAGATCCATGACATGGGATCCCTTGTGGTTGCTAAATTCCAGATCCCCGGATTTGTGATATTCTATATTGGTTCATTCCTGTTCCTTGGCTTTCACCTGCTGCACGGCTTTCAGTCCGCGTTCCAGACCCTTGGTCTGAACCACAAGGTATACACTCCCGTAATCAAGCTCCTGGGAGTCGCATATTCCTTTGTAGTTGTAGCCGGTTTCACTTCCATCCCGGTTATTATATTTTTCTTTCGCTAAAAACTTATATACATACAATCCATGACAAAATTAAATTCAAAAATACCGGATGGCCCGCTGGCTGATAAGTGGACCAGCTACAAAGCCTCAGCCAAGCTTGTAAATCCTGCCAATAAAAAGAAACTGGATGTGATTGTTGTAGGTACCGGACTTTCCGGTGCCGGGGCAGCTTCATCCCTGGGTGAGCTGGGATATAATGTCAAGGTTTTCTGCTTCCAGGACACCCCCCGAAGGGCCCACTCTGTTGCGGCCCAGGGGGGCATAAATGCCACTAAAAATTATAAGAACGACGGGGACAGTGTCTACCGCCTCTTTTATGACATGATTAAAGGTGGGGATTACCGTGCCAGGGAAGCCAATGTTTACCGGATTGCAGAAGTAAGCAACCAGGTCATCGATCATTATACAGCCCTTGGAGTACCTTTTGCCAGGGATTATGGCGGAAACCTTGATAACAGGTCATTCGGAGGAGTGCAGGTTTCAAGGACTTTTTATGCAAAAGGACAGTCCGGCCAACAGTGCCTGCTGGGATCCTATTCCTCTCTTATAAGACAGGTAGCTAAAGGGACGGTTACCATGCTGGGCCGCAGGGAAATGCTCGAGCTGGTCCTTATAGACGGAAAAGCCAGGGGCATTATTGCCAGGAACCTTATAACAGGAGAAATTGAAAGACATGCAGCCCACACGGTTGTACTGGCAACCGGTGGCTACGGTACCATCTATTACCTGTCAACCCTGGCAGTCGGATCGAATGCTTCGGCTGCCTGGAAAGCTCATCGGAAAGGCGCCTTTTTTGCCAATCCCAGTTTCGTGCAGATACACCCCTCCTGCATTCCCCAGCTGAATGATTACCAGTCCAAGCTGACGCTCATGTCAGAATCATTACGGAACGACGGGCGTGTATGGACCCCTAAAGCGAAAGGAGATAAAAGGCCCCCGAATGATATCCCTAATGAAGAGAGGGATTATTACCTGGAAAGGAGATATCCGGCGTATGGGAACCTGGTCCCGAGGGACGTGGGATCAAGGGCCGCCAAGGAACGTTGCGATGCGGGTTACGGAGTGGGAAAAACCGGACTGGCAGTTTATCTTGATTTCAGGGATGCCATTGCAAAACAGGGGAAAGCGGCTATTGAAGCCAAGTACGGGAACCTGTTTGAAATGTACCATACCATTACAGGTATCAATCCATATGAAGAGCCGATGATGATCTATCCTGCAGGGCACTATACCATGGGAGGTTTGTGGGTGGATTACGAGCTGATGACGACCATACCCGGATTGTTTGCCATCGGTGAAGCTAACTTTTCCGATCACGGTGCAAACCGTCTGGGGGCCAGCTCGCTGATGCAGACCGCCGGGGATGGCTACTTTATTCTTCCCTATACGATTGGTAATTACCTGGCCGATGAGATCAGAACACCCCGCATTTCTATCGACCAGAAGGAATTTAAGGATGCAGAAAAAAGCGTTCACGACAGGCTCGAAAAGCTACTTGCCATACAGGGTACCCAGACACCAACTTCATTCCATAAAAAGCTGGGTAAGATCCTCTGGGATAATGTAGGAATGACAAGGAACGAAGAGAACCTGAAGAAAGCGCTGGGAATGATCAAAGAATTAAAAGAGGAATTCTGGAAAGACCTGAAAGTAGCAGGGGGCAAGGATGAACTGAACCAGGAACTGGAAAAAGCAGGCAGGGTAGCTGACTTCTTTGAACTCGCCCAGCTGATGGTGGCCGATGCGCTGAACCGGACCGAATCATGTGGTGCCCATTTCAGGGAGGAGAGCCAGACACCTGAAGGGGAAGCTCAGCGAATCGATGAGAAATTCACCTATGTGGCAGCCTGGGAATACACCGGTGAAGACAAAGCTCCAAAACTTCATAAAGAAGACCTGGTATTTAAAGAAGTTGAGGTTAAGGTAAGGAGTTATAAATAAAAAAATATAAAGATGAAAGTCAAACTTAAAATATGGCGTCAGAAAGATGCAAATTCCAAGGGTGGTTTTGTTAATTATCCCTTTGACGGGGTTGATCCCGAAATGTCTTTCCTTGAAATGCTTGATGCGCTTAACACCAAGCTGATTAAAAAAGGGAAAGATCCGATAGCCTATGACCATGACTGCAGGGAAGGCATCTGTGGTTCCTGTGGACTGTATATCAACGGGCACCCGCATGGTCCGGCCAGAGGCATTACTACCTGCCATTTATCCATGAGGCTGTTTAAAGACGGCCAGACTATTGTGGTTGAACCATGGCGTGCCAGGCCTTTCCCGGTAATAAAGGATCTAATTATTGACAGGTCAGCCCTCGATAATATCATGATCGCCGGTGGCTTTATTTCAAACGATATCGGTACGGCACCCGACTCTAATTCCATACCGGTCTCCAAGCACATTTCCGATGAAGCCTTTGATTCATCCATCTGTATCGGTTGCGGGGCCTGTGTGGCTGCCTGCAAGAATGCCTCGGCCATGCTGTTCGTATCAGCCAAGGTGTCACAGTATGCCCTCCTCCCACAGGGTCAGGTTGAAGCAAAGGAACGAGTAAAAAAAATGGTAGCAGAAATGGACAGGCTGGGATTCGGGAACTGCACCAATACAGGAGCATGTGAAGCTGAATGTCCCAAAGAAATCAAGCTGTCCAACATAGCACGGATGAACCGGGAATATTACTCAGCCAAGCTGTGTTAATTGCAAATTCAAAGATTCCAAAATCCTCAAATCTCCTTATTTGCATTTATAGATGTTTCAATTCATTCCTTTATCCTGAAACGATCAATATATCATACACTATCATTTTAGAAATCTGGAATCTGGAATATGTGAATTAGTATTTCTTATTCCTTCCTGGCCATTTCAGCTTCCACTTCTTCAACGGTTTTGGGGATGGGTTTGCCCAGCAGGCGATGATCCTCTCCAGTTACCAGGATATCGTCTTCGATACGAATGCCCCCGAAATCTTTGTAGGTTTCCACCTTCTCATAATTGATAAACTCTTTGAACCTTTTTTCACTCTTCCAGAGATCAATCAGGGCTGGGATGAAATAAATTCCCGGTTCAATGGTTATCACGAATCCCGGCTGCAGTTTTCTGCCAAGGCGCAGGTAGGCTGTCCCGAACTGCTTGCTCCGCTTTACCTCTTCATCATAGCCTACATAGTCTTCCCCCAGTCCTTCCATGTCATGTACATCCAGTCCCATCATATGACCCAGTCCGTGAGGGAAAAACAATGCATGCGCTCCCTGGCTGACGGCTTCCTCAATATTCCCTTTCATCAACCCCAGCTCCTTAAGTCCGGAAGCAATAATCTCTGATGCCGTCATATGAAGGCTTTTATTTGTAATGCCTGCCTTTATGGAACTGATGGTGTCCCGGTTGGCTTTCAGGACGATTTCATATATTTCCTTTTGCCTCCGGCTGAATTTCCCTGAAACAGGTATGGTCCGGGTAATATCACTGGCCAGGCCGTTTTGTGATTCGGTGCCGGCATCCGTCACCAGCATCCTGTCCGCCGTAAGCATGTTCCCGTGATAATGGTTATGCAAGGTTTGCCCGTTTACACTCAGGATGACAGGAAAGGAAACAGGCCTCCCGTATGAGAGTGCAATACCTTCCAGGACCCCGGCCAGTTCCCTCTCATACATTCCCGGTTCAGCCATTCTCATTACCGCAGTATGCATTTCATAGGCGACATTTACAGCCTCCTCAATATCTTTAATTTCGTGCTCATCTTTTATCGATCTCAGTGCTACCACAGCCCTGATAAGCTCAACCGATACCTCTCTTACTACCTGCATGTGATGGATGCCAAGCAGCCATTCAAGCTCATTGGCCGTTTCCGCACGATAGGGTGGCAAATAATGTATCTTCTTCCCGTCCCTCAAACAATTTTCAAGGTATATGCCCAGCTCCTTGTAAGTTTCTGTGCTGGATACACCTGCCAGTAATGCCCTGTCCTTCATGGAAGGCTGATCACCCATCCAGATGACATCATCCATAGTCAGGTCATTTCCAAACATAACGTCCTCTCCAGATTCAAGGTCAACAACTCCTGCCAGTCCGGGTTGATCCAGACCGAAAAAATACAGGAAAGAACTGTCCTGTTTAAAATGATAGGGATTGGCTTTATAATTCATCGGACTTTCATTATTCCCCATAAACAAAGCTACGCCATCGCTGAGGATGGATCTCAGCTGATCACGCCTTTGAGCATACACTTTACTATCGAACATAATGGTAGTTTTTTATTAAAATACAAACTTCGAAATTAAAAGATATATGATTACAATACAAAGTTTCGGACCCCTTGTATATACTGTTTAGCAACAGATATTAACAATATCGTATACAAATCTATTTATTAACAAAATTTACAATTTTTTATGACCATTTGCTTTCAATAGCTATCTTATCAATCTGATTCTAGACACTTTACTCCTGTTTTGTCAAAAATTCAAAATAATATACGAATGCCCTTGCTTATTGTTAATAAATCGCTATATTCGCACATATCCGCCAAGTTATTAACACAACGCTCACAATTATATTAACAATATGCCTTATCGTCGTCTCCCTAATACTGACAGTGCCCGATGTAAAGCATTAAAGAAAGCACTTCAAAAAGGAAAAGAAACACCACCGTTTAAACTCGCATTCACACAGGCCACCTACCAGAAGATCATGTCTTTCCTCCCGGCTTTTGAAAAAGCCATATTGCAGCAACAGAGTACTTATCAGACACAGATTGAAAATAATAAGGATTACCATAAAAAACTTAAAAAGGCAAAACTCTATATTTCCCACTTCATACAGGTTATTAATATGGCCATTCAGCGTGGTGAGCTCCCTGCCAGTATAAGGGAAAACTACCAGCTTAACGCGTACGGTAATAAGCTTCCTTCCCTGACCACTGAAGATCATATCGTGAAATGGGGACAGCTCCTCATAGATGGAGAGAGCTCAAGAATAAGGAAGGGTCAGAGCCCTATCACAAATCCTACTATAGCTGTCGTTAAAGTCAGGTATGAAAAATTCCTCGAAGCCTTCAGGTACCAGAAGAGCTTACAACAATCAAATATTCGTGCTCATGACCAGCTGGCGGAAATGCGTCCAAAGGCAGATGAAATAATAAGCTGCATCTGGAATGAAGTAGAAGCTTCTTTTAAAGAATTACCCGATCATCTGAGAAGGGAAAAAGCCATCGATTACGGACTGGTTTATGTTTTCAGAAAGAACGAGATTGAAACTCAACCCGTGTTCAAATCTGCCCGGCTGGGAATCAGTTAATACTCCTCTTCGCATACAATATTGACATAAACAGGATAAGAAGTAATCCACTCAGGAAGGTATACAGGTATGTTTCATCAACAGCGCCTACCTTGTCGAGATCAAACTGGATTTTCCCGTTAAAATAGAGGTGAAAAAAAACTACTGCCAGCCCGTTGTTAATAAAGTGAGCCAGTACCGGCAGCCACATGCTGCGGCTCCAGACCAGCATATACCCAAATGAGGCCCCCAACAGGATACGGGGTATAAACCCGAAAAACTGGAAATGCATGAGGCTGAATAATACCGCTCCTATCCATACTCCCACATGATGGCTCTTTGTCCATTCAGTAAAAATGCGCTGAACAAGGCCCCTGAAAAGGAATTCCTCTCCCAGTGAAGGGATCAGTGCAATCATTATCATATTGACTATAAAACCCTTCAGGCTTTCCTGGTTGAGAAAGGTATCCATCATCAGCTCAGAGTTCTGTTCACTTTCGAGTATGCGCTCCTTTAAATCCCCCAGGCGGTCAGGAAAAGGTATGGAATAATTCAGCTGAGCTATGAAGTTGATCAGGGGTATCGCTGAAAACATGATAAGTATGACCAGCAGGTAATTACCTGTTGATGGGGTATTGTCGAGCCCCAGGTAGTTGTAAGTACTGCCCGAGATCAGCCAGGCACCAAGCAGGGCAGGCACAAGAAATAGTCCGGTTGAGTAACCCATCTGCAGGAATTTCAGAAGGGCGGTGTGACCTTCAAAATCCTTTAATTCAAGAACTTCCTGGATCACCTCCCAGCTGGCATCGAATGCAAAGGAGGCAACCAGTATGGACAATCCCAGTATGATCAGGTAGGATGTAACCATCAGGAATCCTACCAGGACCAATTTGGATAGGGGATGAGCATCCCTGAAAACTCCGTAGACCATTTGCCTCAGCTTTTTATTCTGTTATTGTGTTTTGAATTTGATAAATTTGCCCCCTAAAGTAATACTATTTTAGAACTTGGTGAAGATCAAAAATATAGAACTTCCTGACTATTTTCTAGCCCTTGCTCCCATGGAAGATATGACCGATCCCTCATTCAGGTCAATTTGTAAAACCTACGGTGCTGATATTGTATACACTGAGTTCATATCTTCTGACGGATTAATACGTAATGGGGCAAAAAGCCTTAAAAAACTACAGATCTTTGAAGATGAACGCCCTGTCGGCATACAGCTTTACGGACACCTGTGCGATGCAATGGTCGAGGCCGCCAGGATGGCTGAAAAATCCAATCCGGAATTAATTGATCTGAATTTCGGATGTCCTGTTAAGAAAATTGCCAGGCGCGGGGCAGGAGCCGGCATGCTGAAGAATGTACCGGCCATGGTAGGAATGACCCGGTCCGTCGTCGACTCAACTACCCTTCCTGTAACAGTAAAAACCAGGCTGGGGTGGGATGATTCCAGAAAAGATATCCTTGACATAGCTTTGCAGTTACAGGATGCGGGCATAGCTGCGCTTACAATTCATGGCCGGACAGGCGTACAGCTTTATCGCGGAAAAGCTGACTGGACATTGATCGGGGAGGTAAAAAACCATCCTTCCATTCATATACCCATCATTGGCAACGGGGATGTCGACACTCCTTTGAAAGCCAAGGAGATGTTTGAAGAATACGGGGTAGACGGGATAATGATAGGCCGGGCCTGTATTGGCAGGCCATGGATCTTCAGGGATATTAAGCATTATCTTAAAACCGGTGAGACACTGTCTCCTCCTGATATAAATGAAAGAGTGGACCTGGCAAGGCTCCACCTGGAGAAATCAATTAACTGGAAAGGTGAGCCCAGGGGGATCTATGAGATGAGAAGACATTTTATAAATTATTTCAAGGGGCTTCCTGGTTTCAAAGATACCAAACTTCAGCTGGTTACTACCCTGGAGATAAATGAGATCTTTGATATCCTTGAAAGGATAAGGGATAGATATGCATTTACACTTACCGACCCTCCCTGGTGAATTTAACTGCTGTCACTTTTAGCACACCGGCTTTCAGATTCCGAGAAAAAATATCAACTTTAAAGCCTGGTAAGACATTTCCATATAATACATATATTAATGGCAAACAACACTGATCAACTGAAAAATTACACATCATGAACAGCAAGCATTTCCTGTTATCATTGATTGTCCTGTTAACAACAATTGCCAGCTTTGGGCAATACCGTAACCAGTCAGCACTCAGTATTGAACAGATCATGAAAGGACCGGAATTTGTGGGCCACCTGCCAGGCAATGCATACTGGTCACCCGACAGTAAAACTGCCTATTTCAGATGGAATCCCGGAAACAGCCTTGTTGAACCTCTTTACAAAGTATCTGTCCTGGACGGCAAAGTTGAAAAAGTTGATGAAACGGCAGAATATGACCTTCCATCAAGAGGCGGAAAATTCAATAAGGACCGCACCAGATACCTCTACCTTAGTGAGGGTGATATCATCCTCCTGGATCTTGCCAGCGGAGAATCACGAAAACTGATGACTAACCGCGAAGATATAGAATCTGTCAGCTTTACAGCCGACGAAGATGCCCTGGTATATTCCCTGTCTCAAGACCTGGTGAAATGGGAGATCGAAACAGGCACCATTGAACAACTTACTAATTTCACTGATAAGGAAGAAAGACCCCAAAGTAACTCCGGATCGGATGAGGACTTTCTTTCGAATCAGCAGCAGGAGTTATTTCTCTATTTCCGGAAGCAGAAGGAAAGGGAAGCGGCCCGGAAGGAAAATGATAAGCTGAAGCCTGAAAAGAAGAAACCCATATCCATACCACTCATCAACAAATCGCTCTATGATATTGAATTGAGTCCTAACGGTAAATACATCTCCTTCTCTCTCTTTGAAAGGAACAACTCGTCTGAGCATACCGAAGTTCCGAAATTCGTTACTGAATCAGGCTTTACCGAGACCAGCAGGGCACGATCCAAAGTAGGCAGTGGTTTCGGTACCATAGAATACTTTGTGTACCATCTGGCAAAGGATACTGTCTTCAGTATCTCACTGGATGACCTCCCGGGAATAAATGATGCCCCGGAATATAAGCTTGATTACAATATCCCAGCAGATGAAGATGGTCCGAGGAAGGTCATTACTACCAATCTTATATGGTCCGGTAATGGTGAACAGGGCATTCTGAATATCAGGTCACTGGATAACAAAGACAGGTGGATCCTTCTGCTTGATCCTGAAACCGGGACCACCCAG
>CAZILN010000223.1:0-10193 GCA_964540005.1 uncultured Bacteroidaceae bacterium
AAAGATGGGTAAAAGACGGTGATTACCTGAAACAGTACCTTGAAGCCAAGGGAGCCGAAGTAAACATTATGAATGCCGAGGGAGACGAGATCCAACAGGCTAAACAGGCAAAGGAACTTATTGATAATAAAATAGATGTATTGATCATTGTTCCTGTAAACTCTGAATCTGCCGGTAAAATTGTCGATTATGCCAAGGCCAGGGGGGTGAAGGTGATTGCCTATGACAGGATTGTCAAGGATTGTGATCTTGATTACTATATCTCATTTGATAACGTGCGGGTTGGTGAAATTCAGGCAGATTACCTGACGAGGATTAAACCAAGCGGAAATTATGCTGTCCTGGGAGGGGATAAGAATGACAACAATTCGGTATTGCTCAGGCTTGGCCAGATGAATGTACTGGGTCCGCTTATTACCAGAGGGGATATTAAAATCGTGCTTGATAAAAATGTAGATAACTGGGACGCTGAGGTAGCTTATCAGATCATAAAGGATTTCCTGGAGGAGGGTAATAAGCTGGATGCAATCATTGCCTCAAATGATGCACTGGCAGGCGGAGCCCACAAGGCCCTGCTCGAACACGATATGGTCGGCAGGGTACTTATATCAGGACAGGATGCTGAAATCGAGGCGTGCAAGCGTATAGTCCAGGGCAAGCAAACCATGACGGTCTATAAAGTGGTTGAGTCACTGGCATATTCCACGGCCAATATAGCCATGACCCTTGCTAATGAACAACTATTGCCTAATTCCCAGACCACAGTATTCAATGGTAAGATGATGGTTCCGGCAGTATTGTTGTCCACCATGATCCCGGTTGCCAAAGAGAACATTCGCATGACGGTGATCGCCGACGGTTATCTTGATGAGAACGAAGTGTTCGACCAGAATTAGTATCTGGAATACAGGATGAGTGAAATAACGGTTGAGGTCTAGTACTTCTCTACCTTGAAAAAAGCATCCTCATAGCTGAAAGCAGTAAAAACCCCGAGACCGTTTACTACATTTGTTAGAGGTTCTGCCAGACTTCTTGAGTCCTGCTCCCTGTTCTCATACAAATCGGCGTATTCCTGGTTGACCCGGAACAACCTGACCCTGTGGATCCCGTATTGCTGGATCGAAAGAAACACCCTGATGATATATGTATCGGTTTTAAAGGGCTGGGACAGGAACCTGAAATTCCTGGCCCCTCCGGGAGGGGTGAAACCAAGTTCGATATCTTCCGGATCTTCTTCTATGTTTTCCACCAGGATATAGAAATAGTCGTTTTCCGGGTTGTCCCATGTGACCTCAATTTCCCCCAGGCCCTGTGACATCCTTTCCCACATATTCAGGTCAGGATCGAAGCTTACAGACTCGGCTGACAGGACCATCCCTGCCGGTCTGGCCGGTACCATGGTTTCGGCACTTATTTCCTGTCCTTTATAAGTGATACTGATACGGTATGTTTCACCAATTATTACTTCGAGATCATCAAGGGGATAATGATAGAATCCTTCTTCTTCAGAGGGCTCCAGTATGTACTCTTCCTCCCCCCATCCTAATGTCACACTGGCATCGCTGATATCCGGAAAGATAGTGTCTTCACTGGCAAAAGAGATTGTTTTTCCAAGATGGATGTGATCCACTGCTTCCCCTTCATACAGGAATCCTTCCAGAACCACCAGCTCCTCGGCCGAGCTGACAGGATCGGGATGTTCACATGAACTGCCGCAAATAAGCAGAAGCAGGACAATTATAATTGCATGGGATTTCAAAGCAAAACCTTTTATGAATAAAATGTATAAGATATTTAAGGTTCCTTTCATTTTCCTAAAAATTTATCCTGAAACTGATATTTGGTGTAGTGCCGAGCAGGGTTACATCGGTAATGTACACCTGGTTCTCTTCTATCTCGAATTCCTTGTACCAGACATTCTTCCGGTTATACAGATTAAATACCGAAAGAGAGATTGTCTGGCTGGTCTTCCTTGATTTCCAGTTGTAGGAGGCCGACAGGTCCAGGCGGTGATAATCAGGCAGACGGTAGGAATTTTTGTCACTTACATGGATGTAGTTATAAACATCACCATTCAGCAAGGTGAGCTGGTACTCACTTTCCGGGGCACTGTATGGTTTACCCGTGGCATATATGAATGCCGCGGACAGATCCCAGTGTTTTATAGTCCTGGTGTAGACGGTTTTAAACTCATGTGTCTGGTCATGCAAGGCGTAATATTGATTCCCGTAATTCAGGTCAGGGAAATGATGCATCACCTCACTCAGGGTATATGCGATCCAGCCGGTGTTTTTCCCGTATTTCTTCTGGATAAGGAACTCAGCGCCTTTAACATAGCCTGTACCATTATAAAAATAATCCTCCTGGGCCCCGGCATTATTCCTGGGTCCTGGACTTCCCGTATACCTCATACTGTATTCTGTCAATCCGGTGAGTTCCTTGTAGAAAAATTCTGTGTCAAAATAGAAATTATTCTTTTCATAACTGGCCCCTGCAATATAATGGACAGAATTAACTACGGGTACATTTTCATCATCGGCCAGTAACCAGAAATCCTTGCTGCCCTGCTGTACGTCTTCCCTTATGATCCTGGCAAGGTACTGGTTATATATTCCCCATGCTGCCTTGAGCTTGAAATTTTCAAAGGGTTCTAATACAACAGATGCCCTGGGTTCAAAATATGTTTTTGCCGTAACATCGAAATAAGTGGATCTTATACCGGCTGAAACATTCAGCCTGTCGAATAATCTGATCCTGTCCTGGAGGTAAAAAGATGATTGATTCCCCTTGTCTATCCTGTCTACCATAGGCACGGTATCATTAAAGACCAGGGAATAGCTGATGTCAATATAGCTGTGTTCGAATCCGAACTCAAGAACATTGTTATCGCTGAGTTCCCATTTATTACGGAACCTTAAACTGAAATCCTGCACCTTATTGTTCTCAAAGGTGTTCATGCCGGGACGGGCAGCTCCCTGTGTACCAGGCGTAATGCTTGTCTGCCTGTCACGGGTACTGAAGTAATTTGACCAGGAAAGGAAAACATTGCTGCTGAACTGATCCGACCACTTACTTTCCCACCGGGCACTTGTACCCAGATTTCCCCATCCGGCAACATCTATTATCTCACCGTCTGAATCCGCAGTCATCCTGAAACCTCCTGCCGACAGTTCCCTGGAATTGTCCAGTTCATCTTTCCCGTTATAAAAACTTAAGAAGAACTGGTTTTTCTCATTCAGCTGATACGATAATTTTGAGTTGACGTCATAGAAATGAAAGGATGGTTCAAAGCTGGTTTGTTGAAACCTACCCGGACCACCAAACCCTGTAGCCTGATCTTCCTCAGAATACAGATCAAAGATCTTATTGTACAATCCTGTCCTTATCAGGTCAGTGTAGGAACGCCTGGCGGCCAGTTGCCAGGATAGTTTGTCCTTGATCACTGGAACCTCCAGGTAGGCATTGGCACTCAGTAGGCTGAGGGACCCTCCTCCGTTGATTTCCTGGTAATCCGCCGGTTTGCCTGTGATCTCCATAACACTGGATGTCCGGCCGCCGTATTTAGCCGGGAATCCTCCCTTTATCAATTCTATGTCATCGATAGTATTGGCATTAAAGGCACTGAAGAACCCGTAAAAATGATCCACATGGTATATGGTCATCCCATCGAACAGGATCAGGTTCTGATCAGGGGTCCCGCCCCGCACATACAATCCTGCCGATGTTTCATTGCTTGCACTGACACCCGGAAGCAGCTGGAATGACCGTAGCACATCCACCTCCCCCAGGTTGGGTAATTTAGCTATCATCTGTGGTGATATTTTTACTGCAGATATCTGGTTGTCGGAAACCCGGATGATGCGCTCTTTTTCTACGGCCACTGTAACTTCATCAAGCTGCTGAAGGGCTTCTTCCATTTTAATAAAAAGGGTGCCGGATATACGGACCGGGCTCAGTTTCACCTCTTTTGTTTTGAAACCTACATAGGAAACAACCAGTGTTGAGGTATCGCTCGGGACTTCCAGTTCGAAGAAACCTGATTCCCGGGCTACCGTACCCTTGCCAGTATTTTTATTTACTATCGATGCAAAGGATAAAGGCTGGTTATCCTTATAACTCAGGACCTGGCCGTAGATCCGGACAGGGGTTTTCTCCTGGGCGTTCAGAAGGAGAATTGAAAGTGAAGTGACCAATACCAGTGCGACAATCTTTCTGCTCATAGTGAAAATGTTACTCTTTATTATACATCCATCCTGGCCGCATTCTTCCCTGTCCTCCCTGACTGGGTTGCCGGTAACCCGGACGGGAACCATGGGCCAGGTAATATCGTATCTTTTTTCGTTTTTGCATCCGGATCCACCCAGACGGTTAATCCGAACTGCAGGATCTTTCTCTGTACGATTTCACCGGGGACACGCAAATGCAGGTAGAGATTTTCCGGTTCATGGCTTTACAATTATTTATTACATCTCAGGATGTCAATACCCTATATTATCTATCTGAATTAAAATTTTAAAAAATACTAAGACTCCGGTGAGTACAGCACTTTTTTTTTCAGACTTGTTGATATTTATCAGTTTTATTGAATAAACTAGCTGAGGGATAATTACGTATACTGTTATTAATTTGTAGTTTTAACCAATAAAACGTAAAAATTAAAATATTTTTTCGTGAAAAAAGGATTCGGAACGGCACCGGTATTTTTCACCGCCATATCCACCATTCTGGGGGCCATACTTTTTCTGCGTTTCGGATGGGCTGTAGGTACTTCGGGATTCTGGGGGGTAGTACTGATCATCCTGCTGGGCCATGTGGTCACCATACCCACTGCTTTTGCGATTTCTGAGATTGCCACTAATAAAAGGGTGGAAGGAGGAGGTGAGTATTTTATTATCTCCCGGTCCTTCGGCCTCAATATAGGGGGCACTATTGGAATTGCCCTCTTTTTTTCACAGGCCATCAGCGTGGCTTTTTACGTAATTGCATTCACAGAGGCTTTTGAATTTATTTTCAGGTTTTTCAGTGAACGCTTTTCAGTCAACCTGCCAAGGCAACTGATCAGCATCCCGGCCATGATCGCCCTCTCGGTCCTGATCATAAAACGGGGTGCAGGACAGGGTGTGAAGGTACTGTACCTGGTGGTTGGAATTCTTATTGTTTCACTGGTAATGTTTTTCCTTGGGACAACAGATTATGCCAGGGAAACAGAGTTTTCCATCCTGAGCGGGGCATTCCGGAATACCCCGGATTTTTTCAGGGTATTTGCCATCATATTCCCTGCATTCACCGGCATGACTGCGGGGGTCGGTCTTTCGGGTGACCTGCGGAATCCTTCCCGGTCCATTCCACTTGGGACAACGCTTGCCACTTTTTCCGGCATGATCATTTATTTCTTCATAGTCTACAAGCTGGCAATTTCTGTGAATCCGGAAGAACTAACAGCAGATCAGCTGATTATGGCAAAAATCGCCCTGGGTGGTTCAGTAGTCATTCCTCTTGGACTGGCTGCATCGACCCTGTCCTCTGCACTGGGATCAGTGATGGTAGCCCCGCGTACATTGCAGGCGCTGGCCAAGGACAGAACCCTTCCTTCACGAAAACTTAACAAATGGCTGTCGAGAGGAAAAAAAGAAAGCAATGAACCGGTAAATGCAAGCCTTGTGACCTGTATCATTGCTCTTGTATTTGTGGCCCTGGGAAATGTTGATGCGGTTGCCACCGTGATTTCGATGTTTTTTATGGTGACCTACGGGACATTGTGCCTGATCTCTTTCCTGAACCACTTCGGCTCTTCTCCTTCATACCGGCCCTCTTTCCGCTCGAGATGGTATATATCCCTGACCGGTTTCCTGGCCTCCGTGTGGATCATGTTCCAGATAAGCACTCCTTACGCAATTGCTGCCATTGTTATTATGATCATCCTGTACCTGTATATAAACTCCTATCATAAAGAAAGGAAGGGACTGGTAGCTATTTTCATCAATACACTTTTCCAGCTGAACCGGAACCTGCAGGTGTACCTGCAGAAGGCAAAGAGCAGGAAATCGGGACAGGAATGGAGGCCCAGTGCGATCTGCATTTCGGCAGATTCCTTCGAGCGTGACACCGCCTTTAAACTGCTGAACTGGATCTCATTCAGATATGGCTTCGGTACATACATGCATCTCATCCAGGGGTATTATTCACGAAGAACCTACAACGAATCACAGGAACTACTGCAGAAGCTGATAAAGAGGTACGAGGGCATTGATAACCATGTTTATGTCGATACCCTGATCTCACCAAGCTATACTTCGGCTATCGCCCAGACCATACAGATACCGGGGGTGTCCGGCATGGAAAACAACATGATCATTTTTGAATATGATAAGGATAAGAATACCGGGCTGGAGGAGATCGTTGAGAATTTCTCCCTGGTTAATGCCGGGAATTTTGATACCTGTATCTGTGGCAGTACCTCAAAGCAGATAATACCGAAAAGTCCCATCCATATCTGGATCCGCAGCACGGATGCAGATAATTCCAACCTGATGATTTTGCTGGGATTTATCATTCTCGGACACCCCGACTGGCGGAGATCCCGTATCAATATTTTCGAGATAAGTCCGGCAGATGAACTAGGGGAAACCACAAAGAGAATGAAAGAACTGGTACTTACCGGCCGCCTTCCAATAACTGAAAAAAACATACAGATCATACCGGAGGAACTGAACCTTTCTCCAAAAACCATAATCAATAATAATTCTGCGGAAGCAGGATTAACACTTATCGGCTTCAGGGGCGACCATCTGAGGCATTCGGGGACAAGTATATTTACGGGATATGACAAACTTGGCAATGTCCTCTTTGTTAATTCACAGGGACAGAAAGTTATAAACTAGCAGGGCCCCATATGCTGCACGAATACTTTTTTTAGCCCGAATATTATATAACTTTGGGGCCTGAACTTTATTAAAGTACTACTATATTAATGAAAATGTGGAAACGTCTGGTTGCTATTAGCAGCCTGCTGGTGATAATACTGCTGGCCTTTCTCGGGTATAAACTCTTCCTGCCGCCCAGCCTGAAAGCAGAAGAGTATCAGACAGCCCTTGTTGACAGCGGCAAGGTTATAACTGCGGTTCCTGCACGGGGTCTTGTCTCACCCGAGAACGAAGTATTTATTTTAAGCCCGGCTTCCACAGTAATAAAATTCATACACATTGAACCGGGCAGCCATGTCAGAAGGGGAGAGGTGATCATGGTCCTTGATAATGAATCCATCGAAGAGGAGATCGACAGGCTGAAGGACCAGCTGGTGGTAAAGCAGAACAACCTGCAGAAAAACCGCTTGAATGCACGCAATACTAAGATTGACCTGGACTATAACGTGGAGGTGAAGAAACTCAGGATTGCATCTTTGAATTCACAACTTACCGACCAGGAACAATTACTGGAAGTAGGAGGGATCTCCCCGGCAAAATTTGTTGAAACCAAGCAGGCACTGGTCCTGGCAGAAAAAGACCTGGAAATGGTCCTTGAAAAGAATTCTATCCGCCTGGAACAGCTCGAGACAGACGAGGAGGGATTGTTGATACAGATAAACATACAGGAAAAAGAAATGGAGTCAAAAAAGGAACTCCTCAACAAAATGATAGTCAGGGCTCCTTCGGATGGGATCATTCTGGCTGTATCAGCCCGGGAGGGAGAAAAGGTGAACCAGGACAGGCTGCTGGTGACTTTATCCGATCTCACGACTTTCAAGATTGTATGCCAGGTTGATGAAACCGATGTGGAATTATTGAAAACCGGAGGCAGGATATATGCCCTGGTGGATAATGTAAAACTGCCCGGACAGATCGGGCAGATCAGTCCGGTTATAGATGAAAACAAGATCGAGTTCAATGCTTATCTTGAACAGAGCAATCATGAGGTCCTGAGACCCAACCTGAGCCTGGATATACTGGTAGTAAAAAGCGAAAGGGACAGTGTATTGCGCGTCAAGAGCGGACCGGTGTTCGGACGTGGGAACGTGCAGGATGTCTTTTTGATCAGGTCCGGGACAGCCATACGGCAGACCATAGAAACCGGGATGAAAGGGATGGAGTATGTGGAGATCAGGTCCGGACTATCCTTTGGTGATGAGATCATTATATCTGATGTAGCCTCCTTCAGGAGGATCAATGAAATAGATATAAGAAAAAAAGTCAATTAATTGCCCTGGCATGCCAGATGGCATGCCATATATAAAAAACTAATATTACCTGCTATGAACAGATTTTTTTTTTCTGCTAACCACTTATCTTCTTAGTTTTTCAGCTGCTTACAGCCAGGAAGAAACGATAAAAGTATCCTTAAGTTTGCGAAATGTGATTGACCTGGCCATCGGGCAGTCCTCTTCGGCCAAATACAACCAGAACCGTAATGTCAATTATTTCTGGCGCTGGAAAAATTACCAGACCAGTTACCGGCCCCGATTAGTTCTGAGCGGAGATCTGCCGGATTATCGTCACACCACAACTCCTATTACCCAGCCTGACGGGGGGATTGAATTTCATCAGGTATCCATTGCACAGGCATCGGCTTCATTGTCACTGCAGCAACCTTTACCATTAACGGGGGCCTGGATCTGGGCCGGATCTTCCATGTACAGGATCCAGGATTTCAACAAAAACACTACTGAATTCTCAGGGGCTCCCTTTTCATTTGGATTTTCCCAGCCTGTTTTCGGTTACAATTATATGAAGTGGCAAAAAATGATCGAACCACTTGTATATGAAGAAGCCCAGAAAGATTACATCGAAGCTATCGAGGAAATCTCACTCAATGCTGTCAGGAGGTTCTTTCGCTTCCTGAGAATACAGACAAACCAGCAACTGGCAACGAATAACCTGAGGAACAGCCAGGACAACCTGGTAATTGCAGAAAAAAGACAGGAACTGGGACTGATCTCCGAGAATGATTTTGCCCGGATAAAGCTATCTGTTTTTAATGCACGTAAAGCCCTGAATAAAGCAAATATGGATTTGAAAGATGCAGATTTTGAGCTGAAATCCTATGTAGAATTGCCTCAGGACCAGGAAATAGATCTCATCATGCCCCTGAATATGACATTATTCAAGGTTGATCTTGAAATTGCCATGACCCAGGCCAAGGAAAACAGGAAAGAGACCCCTGAGTTTGAGAGACGGCTTATCGATGCGGATCGTGCCCTGACCTATGCTAAAAGGAACACCGGAGTGAGTGCCACCCTGACAGGAAATTACGGTCTTTCCAATGCGGCAGATTACATGGGTGGTGTATACCAGAATACTGAACAGCAGCGCTTGCTGAAGTTATCATTAAGCGTTCCTATCATGGACTGGGGCCGGTCAGAATCCCAGGTAAAGCTGGCCGAATCGAGACGGGAGCTGGAACTATTCGATGTTGAGAACGATAAATCTGACTTTGAAAGAGGAATAGTGGTACAGGTGGATCGCTTCAGCCTTCTGAAGGACCAGCTGACAACGGCGGAGGAAGCGGACAAGGTTGCGGAAAACGGATATCTGATCTCATTGAAGAAGTTCCAGAACGGTGAAATGAGCATTACCGAACTGAACATATCCCTGTCTGAAAGGGAATCAGCCAAACGGGATTATATAGCTGCACTTCAGGAATACTGGGAGTCATATTATAATCTCAGGATACTCACCCTGTATGATTTTGAGCTTAAACAGAAGATCTGGTATGACAATCCCATGCTTGCAAGGGAGCAGGAGATAAAAGTGGCAGATGTCTATCCATCAGGCCGGGGAACCAGGCCTGTCTACGGACCTGTCAGGACCACTGCTTATCAGGTATCCGGCACAGACCGCCCTTGAACTTAGCCTTTAATGGCAAGTCTCACCAGTCGGGCTATCTTTGGCTTCTGTCCCTGCAAGAGTATGCATGTGCGGAATATCCTTCCGGCCACCCATACTGTGAACAGAGTAAAAACAGCTACCCCTAATACACCTACTATCGGCTGCCAAAGAGGTATGGTAACCGGGGATACCTGCCTGATCAGCATAAGTGTCGGAGTAAATGGCGGGAAAAGTGACAAACCAGTGGACAACGGGCTCAAGGGTTCAATGAGAACCGGCATCATCAAAAAGAGGGGTAGAATAATGGGTAACATGGCCGGGAATTGCAATGACTGGGCATCTTTGCTATCATTACAGGCAGACCCCAGGGCT
>CAZILN010000224.1:0-10499 GCA_964540005.1 uncultured Bacteroidaceae bacterium
TCTAAAGTTCTAAAATAAGATAATTATCAGGGATAATGAGCCGGTGTTGTTATAAAACATCATGTCCGGCAACAAATTCCTTTTTTACGATTTCCAGCTTTTCGAAGTATTCCGCACCGTACTTCCTTATTATAGCATCCCTGACAAAACGGAATACCGGCATATTCTCTTTCAGTCCTGATTCGCGTGCAGGCTCACAGATGCTCCACCGGTCGTAATTCAGGGCTTCAAAATCATTCAATTGTTTAATCCTGACCGGATATAAATGACATGAAAGGGGTTTACGGAAATCAGTAGCATTGTTTTCAAATGCTTTTTCGATGCCACACCTAGCGATACCGTTTTCAAATATCGCATAGGCACATTCCTCTCCGCCTATTAATGGTGTCACACTTTCATTATCTTTATCAATAACAGAGGTTCCCTGGGTATCAATGGCTTCAATTCCTTCTTTACGGAGGTATTCCTTTATCCGGGGATAGATGTCCCTGAGGATCCCTACTTCCCCGAACTCAAGGGGAGCCCCCGATTCACCATGCACGCAGCAATATCCTTTACATTTTTCCAGATCACATGCGAATTTTTTTTCAACCAGGTCCGCACTGATGATTGTCTTGTCGATTTCAAACATGGTAGGTGTACTGCCGGCTTTCATATATGGATCAGTTAAAAATTGAAGCTCCTCGCCGCAAGCAGCGGGGAACCGAGCTTGCGAGTTTGACGAAGTCAATGCGCCCACAGGATTCACCTGAGGGATACCATCTGCAAAGGTATAATTTGTTCTCAGGAAATTAAAAATAATATTCATGGCTTACAGCCTCAACCCATCCTGGAGATTCTGTGTTTTTTATAACTTGCATGTATAGATAATCACAGCCTGTGGAATAATTCTTAAGAAGTAATGACAGCCAATACCAGATTATTCATCATATACCTTGCTGTTTTACAATTAATCGTACCCACTCAGCTGGAAGCAGTGGGGCATTCCTTCCTTGATGATCATGATATGGTAAATGCAGTTCAGACAGCTCTTAAAGAAGTATACCATTGCAGGCCTGAAAACGCTATGGAGGTTCTTGAGAAGCTACGGCAAAAATACCCGGAACATCCGGTTACACCTTTCTTTGAGGGTCTGATCTATTACTGGCAATATTATCCCATAATACCGGGTAAAAAAGAAAGTAAGAAATTCGAGACTGCCTTACAGGAATCCTGGAAACTGGCAGAGCAAAGACTGAAGGAAGATCCCTATGATATTGACGGAGTGTTTTTTAACATGACCGCCAGGAGCTTCATTGTTATGTATTATTCCGATAACGGGAAACCGTATAAGGCTATTTCTCATGTACTGACCATCTACAGGGAGATCCTTAAAGGAATGGATCTGAAAGAATCCTTCCATGAGTTTTATTTCATGGTGGGACTGTATAACTATTATGTGGAAGCCTGGCCTGAAGTGTATCCCGTTTACAAGCCGGTTGCCATGCTTTTACAGAGCGGGAATAAAGAGTTGGGACTGAAAATGTTGCACTGGGCCTCACGGAACACAATTTTCCTCCAGGGTGAAGCCTCAACATTCCTGATACTGATTTATCTCAACTTTGAACAGAATGTCGATAGTGCCAGGACTATTGCCGGGCACCTTTACAGCCTGTTTCCGGAGAATCCCTATTACACTGCAAAGTACTCAGAGATACTCCTTCTAAGCAAAGAATATGAGAAAGCGCTTATATTGCTTGATAAAATGGATGAAATGGATGATTTCAGCAGAATGAAAGCTACTGTTTACAGGGGCGTATATAAGGAAAAGGCGCTCAGGAATTATTCAGATGCAGTTAAACTTTACCGACAGGGATTACAAATGTCAGAAGAATTCGGTCCTTATGCGAATTATACCACAGCACATGCATACATCGGCCTGAGCCGGTATTATGACAGGGAAGGGGATGAGAAAAAGGCCAGGCATTATTATAAAAAAGCAAGGGACGCAACCGGTTTTGATTATGTCTTCAATGATGACCTGTAATAATTGCCAGGTGTTAAATTAAATATTAATGTATTGAATATGAGAATATTACTGATTATTACCGGCTGTTTTTATTTTATGGCATGCAGCCTCTCCTGTAAATCGGGAAAGAATGTCACAACAAGTGATACGGATCTTCAGGCCACAGAGCATACCAATATAACTCCTGACAATCCTGTCAATCCTGAACAGGTTACAGAAATTGCTGCTGGGATTAACAAATTTGGGTTTGATCTGTTCCGGGAACTAAGTGAAAGCAATGATTTCCTCATCTTTTCCCCCTACAGCATTTCTTCAGCAATGGCAATGTGCTATGCAGGAGCCAGGGAGAACACAGCTGCAGAAATGAACCGGGTCATGCATTTCAATCCTGACCAGGAACTGTTTCATCCTGCCTTCGGGTATTTGCATGAACTGATGTTAAAAGGTAGTTTTACTAAGGAAAATGAGCTCAGGGTAGCCAACGCACTGTGGGCTCAGGATGATATTCCCTTACTCGATAAGTTCTGTAAGACTGCTACTTCCCGGTATTCAGCAAAGGTTCAGAATGTAAGTTTCAAACGGTCCCGCGATGTGGAAGAAAGCAGATTACTTATAAACAAATGGGTTGAAGAACAAACTATGGATAAGATCACCGAACTGATCAAACCCGATGCACTGAGTACACGTACCCGGCTTGTCCTGACAAATGCCATATATTTCCGGGGCGATTGGTTATACCCTTTCAACCAGAACAGGACCAGCCAGGGAGAATTCCGGACAGCTGACAACCAGCTGGTCACTGCCAGCTTTATGAACCAGCAGAAACCCTTTCTTTATTATGCAGATGATGATTTCCAGGCAATAGAAATGCCATATAAGGGCAAGGACCTGGCTATGCTTATCATTCTGCCGAAAGAATTGCTGGGAATTCAGCAAGCAATGACCCGGCTCAATGAAAAAAAATTTTCAACCATAAGGAATCATATGGATCGTGTTACTTATAATGGCACAACGAAACAATCGGAAAACAGGACTGAAGTCAGTATCAGCCTGCCAAAATTCACATCAAGTGCTGAATTCGTCCTCAATGATGCTCTTAAAAATATGGGTATGACAGAAGCCTTTAATCAGCTGGCGGATTTTTCAGGTATGAGCGAAAATAATGAACTGTTCATCAGTGTGGTTGTTCACAAGACATACATCGATGTGAATGAAGCCGGTACCGAGGCAGCGGCTGCCACCGGGGTCGGAATGGCACTGAAAAGCGGTTACGTAGCTGAACCAAAGGTCTTTACTGCTGATCATCCTTTCTTCTACACCATATATCATAAAGAATCAGGCGCAATAATATTTGCCGGCTGGCTGGAAAATCCGGCCTGATCAAAAGGATGAGTTCATTAAACGGGTATTGTTCATGCTGTAAAAAATGGTTATTTTCAGGCCCTGAAACCTTCATTTGTGAAGCTATCAATTGAAAAGATAAAAAAAGATCCTGATTTTATGTTGCTGGACAAGATCTCCTACGACCAGATAGCAGATTTTGCCGGTGATTACCTGAGAAAATCCAACCTGAGCATAAGGACATACCTGCTTATAATTATACTGCTGTTTTTAGGCCTGATCGTTTCTTTGATACACGGGACCATTGTCCACAACTACCATTTCATCAGCATGCTCAAGCAATATCTCTATGGAATATTAATCTCATTTACCATAGTGATTCCCGTACATGAAGTCATACACGGACTGGCGTATTTTCTCCTTGGTGCCAGGAAGATCAGGTTCGGTGCCAAACTGAAGCAGTTTGCCTTCTATTCGGTGGCAGAAGACTTTGTAACGACCCGGACAGCCTTTTACGTGCTTGCATTATCCCCGTTTATTATCCTGTCTGTCGCGAATCTTTTCGGCTTCTTCTATGTTCATGGTGTTGCAGGATATACCTATCTTTCCATATTGTTTTTCCATTCCACCATGTGTGCGGGGGATTTTGCCCTGATGAGTTATTACGAGGTCCACAAGAATAAGGAACTGTACACTTTTGACGACATTAAAAACCGCTTCTCCTATTTTTATTATCGTAAACCTGATTAAAATCGATATTCCATGCCGGTTACAAGCCTTACTTCCTTTCCCTGTACAGGTATTTGTTCAGCATCATTAAGAGATCTTCTTTCTTAATCGGTTTTGACAGATAATCATCACAGCCTGCCTGCTTACATTTATATTCATCATCATCCATAGCATAGGCTGTCTGGGCAATTACCGGAATATCGCGATCCAGGGATTTAATTTTCCGGGTAGCCGCATATCCATCCATTACCGGTAGCTGAATATCCATCAGAACCAGGTCAATATCCTTATCTTCCCGGCACAGTATAAAAGCTTGCTCTCCGTTAGTTGCATGCAACAACATAACACCCGTATTCCTGAGTACAATGTTAAAATACTCTAGACTTACCTGGTCGTCTTCTACAATCAGTATCCTCTTACCTACCCAATTGTACATATTTTATACTTTTGTTGATGCAAATGGTAAGAAACTAAAAAAAATTGACAGGGAGTTATATTTATATTAATTTTCGAACTTAATGAGAACAGCTTATATGCAACATAATCTGCTATCACCTGTTCATATGTTAATTAAAATTATCCCCTGGCATGTTTAAAAATTACCTGAAAGTTACCCTGAGGAATTTGCTCAGGAATGCCTTTTATGCACTCATTAACATTATTGGACTGGGACTGGCCCTGGCTATTTGCATTGTTGCATATGTAAATAACAAGTACGACAGTGATTTTGATTCTCAGCATGAAAACGGATCCCGGATATATAAGATTGGATTTACCCGTACTATCCAGGCCCGAAGCCAGCCATACGGGATCACAGCTATGTCACTGGGACCCCTTGTTGAGACCAATATAAGCGGGGTTGAAAATGTGGTCAGGATTGCCCGCAGCTATTCCCCGTTTAAGGTCGGTTTAAAGAACTTCAACAAGGGTATCGCGTATGTTGATGATGGGTTTTTCGATATGTTCACCATACCCATCCTCAGGGGAACGGCAGAAAATATTGCTGACCGGAATACCATCCTGATCAGTGAGGAACTGGCAGGTATCTATTTTGGGAATGATGATCCGGTAGGAGAGATCATATCCGTATTCAATGATAAGGGCAAAGAATTCACCTACATGGTTTCGGGGGTATTTGAAGACCTGCCCCTGAATTCCAGTTTCGTCTTCGAGGCAGTCACGCTCATCGACAATTTCATTAATATGTGGGAGGTTAATGAGCATGACTGGAGGACATGGGTGGCCGGGACCTTTATAATGATACCCGAAAAGGACCAGGTGACAAATGTGGAGAATATGCTGCAGCAATTTGTCGAAGTCGCCAACGATGCCAGGGAAGATTTCCAGATCGACAGCCTGTATCTTGTCCCGCTACCCGATATGGCCCATCATGCCTGGGATATTTGGTCCAACTGGTTCCGGCAAAGTTTCCATCCGGCTGCCGTTACAGCCCCTCCGCTCATGGCTCTATTCATTCTGTTACTGGCCTGTTTTAATTTCACCAATACTTCCATTGCTTTATCCAGCAAACGAATCAAGGAGATCGGAGTACGTAAGGTTGTGGGTGGCCAGAAAGGACAGATCAGAACACAATTTTTTGGAGAGAATTTTATAATGAGCCTTTTTGCCCTGCTTATCGGGATTGCAGTGGCCAGGTGGCTGGTCGGGATCTATTCAAGCATGTGGGAGTATATGGATATCAGCCTCAGCTTCAGGGAGGACCCCATGCTTATTGTCTTTCTGGTAATCCTGATCCTTATTACCACGGTTATGGCAGGGGCCTATCCCTCCTTTTATGTCAGCAGGTTCAGTCCTGTTCTGATCTTCCAGGATAAATATAAGCTGGGAGGAAAGAATATACTCTCTTTGCTCCTGCTAGGGTTCAATTTCCTGATAGCCGTAAATTCGATCGTTTCAGGTATCTATTTTTATCAGAATGCAGAGTACCAGAACAATGTATACCTGGGTTATGACAAGGACCATATCATCTCCGTACCCTTTAACGACAATTCAAGTCTCGAAGAATATAAAAATACAATAAAAGCTAATCCGGTTATCGAAAGTATTGGTGAATCCGAAGAACACATCAACTGGTCGACCTATTCACGTCCCATTAAATATGAGGATATCGAACTGGAAGTGAGAATGATGGATGTCGGACACGGGTATTTTCATACCATGGGTCTCAATCTCCTCGAAGGAAGAGAGTTTGATCCGGATCTCGAGCAATCGGACCGCGAAGGGAATATCATCGTCAGCAGGAAATTATTGAACGATTTTGGTATTGAAGATCCCCTGGGGAAGAGGGTTATTATGAGTGATACTGTGGCCCTGAATATTGTTGGTGTAATGGATGATTTCTATCCCTTCGGCGTCTGGGGTAAAATAGAACCTACCATATTCCGGCTGGCCAGCAGGGAACGGCTGCGAATGCTAACGGTACGTGTACAGCCGGAGGACCTTCAACCCGTCAATGAGTACCTGGAAGAGCAATGGAACCAGCTGATACCTAACTATCCTTATGAAGGATTCTTCCAGGAGGAACAACTGGCCGAGGCCAAATCCATAAACAAGAACATTAAGAATATATATGTTTTCCTGGCAATAATTGCCTCTCTCCTGTCAGCCATTGGATTATATTCCATGGTATCACTCATGGTCATCAGAAGGACAAAGGAAATTGGCATAAGGAAGGTCATGGGAGCAGAGATCCCACGCATTATTTTCATACTTATGAAGATTTTCATCATAATTATAGCCATTTCAAGTGCCATCGGGATCAGCAGCGGGTGGTACGTCAGTAAGATCCTAATGAAAAGTATCTGGGACCTCTATGCCGAAGCGAATATTATAACCTTCCTGTTACCGGTATTTCTGGTCATAGGGATCACATTGATAACCATGAGCGGCAGGATTTGGGAGGCAGCCTCAAAGAATCCGGCCGAATCTCTCAGGTATGAATGATCCATGCCAAGGATGGCCGATATTAGGTAAGCAGCCTTTCTGAAACAGAAAAAGCCGCCCCGATTGTATCAAGACGGCCCCATCAAAAAATAGATTCCCCTTTACAGATTAAACTCTGTGAAGTTACTGCTTTCTGTCATTTCCAGAATGACAACCTCAGGTTTCAATTCCTGAAATACTCCATCCGCCTCTCCTGCCTGATCTCTCTGTCCATAATTCTGGACCATAAAGGCATTAAGGAAGCCAAGCACCGCAACAAGTGTCAGGTTTATAATCAGTCTTGAGAGCTTCATCTTCCTGTTTGTGCTTTTATATATTGATTCCTTCATTCCAATCTGCTGTTCAATATGCCACATAAAATTTACCAAACTAAGTGCCAAAGATTTCATCTGTCTGTGATTGAGATCCTTATGTAGTTTTCACTATTATAAAAATAGAGTAATTCGTGTATCATAGCGAACAACTTTGTACGAAAACGTACAATGAATCATTCATCCAGCATACAGACAAGTTGGATAGGTTTTTGTTCAATAAAACACGTTTTTATTAAACAAAGGTGTTATGCCTGTTGTTGAGGACCTGAGTTCGGCTATCTCTTCATCGGTAATCTTCAATCCGGAACGGACAATATCATTAGCCCTTGTCCAGAACTTATATTCTCCCGGGGGAATGGCTGCCGTGACACCCTGATCGAGGGTATACCTCAGGGATTGTGAAGACATGGTTTTATCCTCCATGGGCAGGTACCAGCATTTTTCATAGGGTTTGGGTCCTCCCCCGGGGATGGGTGAAAAAGCCATGGCCTTCAGGGCCAGTATGCCCATTCCTTTCTCTTTGGCGCGATCCAGAACCTTTGGTCCGAAATTACCGGCCTCCATGCAAATATAATTGACCGGGAACAGTATGCTGTCAAAATCGAACTTATCCATAGCGAGTAATGCAGCTTCCTGCGAATGAGCAGAAAATCCAAGGAAGCGTATTTTACCTGCTTCCCTGGCTTTCAAAATGGCTTCCATGGCTCCACCCGGTGCAAAACACTGCTCCACATCTTCAATACCGGACAGGGCATGCAACTGGTAAAGGTCAAAGTAGTCTGTCCGAAGTTTTTGAAGCGACTCATTGATTTCCTGGCCGGCTCCCGCAGCATCGCGCCTTGTTGTCTTACATGCCAGGAAACAATCTTTCCTGTAAGGTTCGAACGCCGGTCCCAGCATCTCCTCAGCATTGCCATAGCTGGGCGCCACATCGAAATAATTACATCCCAGGTCAATGGCCAGGGATACGCGCCTGGACGATTCTTCTGCAGTCTCGTTCATTACAAGTATACCGCCAAAGCCGATGATGGATAATTCCTCTGCGGTTCTGCCAAGTTTCCGTTTTGGTAGCAGGGTTGAAGAAGTGTCACCGCAGTAGTTCAGAATGGGGATGGCAGAAATGGCAATACCTGACTGAAAGCTTTTCCTGACAAATATTCTTCGTTTCATGCTTCCGGGTGTTTATTGTTTTATAACACTAAAATACAAA
This sequence comes from uncultured Bacteroidaceae bacterium, assembly GCA_964540005.1. Taxonomy (GTDB): domain Bacteria; phylum Bacteroidota; class Bacteroidia; order Bacteroidales; family SM23-62; genus CAZILN01. Next base: position 8,567 of record CAZILN010000224.1, read on the forward strand.
ATTCCTGATTATTGTAAATCTCATCGAATGTGATTACTTTCAGCCTGTTGATAAAGAAGCTAACAATCATGGACATTATTGAGATCTCAGGTGTTACCAAACGATTCAATGGTATAACTGCTGTAAACAATCTTAGCCTGAATGTTCCAAAAGGGAGCATTTATGGCTTTATAGGTCCCAATGGATCGGGTAAAACAACCACCATCCGTATGATAATGAACATCCTGTTCCCCGATCAGGGGGTAATCAGGGTCTTCGGTCAGGAACAACAGAATGCACGCCTGGAAAACGTGGGATACCTGCCCGAAGAACGTGGATTATACAAGAAAATGAAAGTGGCAGAGCTGCTGAAATTCCACGCAGAGCTTAAAAACGGTAAAAATATTTCCCGTGAGATCGAATACTGGTTAGGGAAACTGGACCTCTCCGACTGGTCGAAAAAAAAGGTGGAAGCTCTCAGCAAAGGTATGAGCCAGAAACTCCAGTTTATAGTCACCATTATTGACCGTCCCCAGATCATCATTCTCGATGAACCTTTCAGCGGACTCGACCCGGTAAATGCTGAAGTCATCAGGTCGGCCATCCTTGAACTTCAGGAAGGAGGATCAACGGTCATTTTCAGTACCCACGATATGAATATGGCTGAAAAAATGTGTGACTACATCTTCATGATCCATAAAGGTGAAAAGGTCCTTGATGGCACCCTCACCTCCATCCAGGATAATTATGGCAGTGACACTATCAGGATACATGCCGAGGGTGGAAGATCCGCCCTGGATGGTCTGAAGGATGTGGAAAAAATCACTGATTTCGGACAAATGCAGGAAATTAAGATGGCTGCGAATGCCAACCACCAGGAAATACTTCAAAACATCATGAAAAAGACCCGGGTTCTCAGGTTTGAACTGACCAAACCTTCCCTGAATGACATTTTTATTAGAATCGCTTCACCTTCAACAGAAAAGCAGTTATGAGAAAAATTCTGATACTTGCACGCCGTGAATACCGTACTGCCGTCAGGACCAGGGGTTTTATAATCGGGCTGATCGTTGCCCCTATCATGATGGGGGGCAGCCTGATTGTTTTTAAGATCTTTCAGGACAATGTTGATGTAACCGATAAGAATATAGTAGTCATAGACCGTTCAGGAGTCATTGCAGAATCAATTAAGGAATCTGCCATATTCAGAAACGAGAATGAGATCTATGATACGGTAAAAAATGCGAAGATAAGGCCTGCCTATAACATTACTGTAATGGAACCGGATACGGTCGATCCCTATGCCCAGAAGCTCAAGCTGTCTGAAAAAATCAGGGATAAAACCTACCATGCCTTCGTGGATATCGGTCCGGATGTAGTCCACCCGGGAAAAGATCCGGCTGCTTATAAAATCCAGTACTATGCTGAAAACGCCGCAATTGATGAGGTACGGGACTGGATCTCATGGCCCATCAACAATCGTCTTCGTGAGCTCAGGGTTGAAGATCTGAATGTCAGCCAGGAAGCCGTACAGGACCTGTTCTTCTGGATTAACATCAACGGGATGGGCCTGATGACGGTGGACAGGAAAACCGGGGATGTAGTGGAAGCCAGGGAAAGTAATGTAGGGGAAACCATTATTGTTCCCTATATCATGTTGTTGTTGCTGTTTATAATGGTCATGATGGCTGCCGTTCCGCTTCTGAGTTCTGTGATGGAAGAAAAATTGGAGCGGATCGCAGAAGTACTGCTCGGGTCCATCACACCCTTCCAGTTTCTGATGGGCAAGATACTGGGAAGTATCAGCGTCTCCCTGACAGCATCATCTGTATATATTATTGCAGGGATTATTACTGCCAGCCAGCTGGATATGCGGCACCTGATCCCCTACGATGTATTACCATGGTTTTTTGTTTACCTGGTACTTAATATAGTTATGATTGGATCAATGATG
>CAZILN010000225.1:0-3493 GCA_964540005.1 uncultured Bacteroidaceae bacterium
GCTGATGTCTACCTTCACACCGGTAAGGGATGAAAGCGGGACCATATACAAGGTGTATTACCTGGGCCAGGATATAACAGAACGAAAACTGAAATATCAACTGCTGGAAGAGGCTAATAACGAAATAGAACGGCTCAGACAAAGACTTGATGAGTCATGAACATAGCCTCTTTATCAGCAATCAGCAAGTTGATTACTGATGTCAACCGGATAATTGATTTTGTATATTTACTTAATGCCTAGATTAATGACGCTTGCAGAAAAATACAGACTGGGAGCTGTTATCAGTATCGTTCTCCTGCTGCTTACCCTGGTTATCCTGTTTATTACTATTTGGAACAAAGTATCCCTGCATCCGGAAGCAGGCATCAGCAACAGCATCTATTTTCTTTTAATACTAATTGGGATCTCTGGCATATCTATGTTTGTATTATTCCTGTGGTATGCTAATACTATCAATATTAAGGAAAATCTAGCGGCACCTGTAACTAAAGTACAGGAAAATAAAACCAGGGAAGAAAAAACAGAGGGATTTGCCGCACCTTTCGAAGTAGATATCGACGCACTGACTGATAAAATTCTGACAAACATCAAGCCTTCCTTAACAATAGAAGATTATACAGAAAAAATACTGATCAACTTTGCTCAGGAATTCGAGATCACACAGGGAATATTTTACCTGATAAATGAAAAAACGAAATTGTATGAACCGGCAAGTGTTTATGCCTACTCATCAGAAAAGAAACCCGAGCCGTTCGCGCTGGGTGAAGGCCTGAACGGACAGACCGCCAAGAGCAAACAGATCCTCAGCATTGAAAACCTGCCCAACAACTACCTGAATGTTGTATCCGGACTCGGACAGCATAAGGCAAATCACCTGATCATCATTCCCCTGCTCCTGAATAAGGAGACTATCGGAATTATCGAATTAACAACATTTCACTCCTTGGATGAGGAAAAATTATGGATCTTTAAAAACCTTGCGAAGATTATTGGTAATGCACTTATTAATAAATCAAGGAGAGAAAAGGGATGATAGATTTTGAATTAGCAGAAGGTAAAAAAAGAAGATATATATACATCCTGGGAGCTGTTGCCGGATTGGTGCTCCCGGTAATTGCCGTGTTCCTTGCCCTGATCACCGGGAAACAAGCCATTACTTTCGAGCAGATCCTCCTGATACATACTCAGCAACCTGTTATCTTATTATTATATCTGGGACCGCCGTCCTTTGTATTATTAATACATCTATATTTCAGCATTGTTGGCAGGATTATCGGCAAATACAAGGAGGAAGTTGACAGGAAGGATTTCATTATCAACAGATATGCAGAATTTGCCAGGCAGATAGGCCAGGGCAATTATAGTGAGACCATCGATCCGGAGAACGACCAGGATATCCTGGGGAAGTCATTGCTGGTGATGAGAAATAACCTCCTGGCCAACCATAAAAAAGAGTCTGACCAAAACTGGATATCTGAAGGCAGAAATATCATTTCCAACATTCTGAGGATCTATAACAAGCTGGAAGAATTGGGAGATCATGTGCTGGAAGAGCTGGTAAAATACATCTCGGCAGTCCAGGGAGCTATATATCTGTTTAATGAAGAGAACGATACACTGGTTAATTTATCTACTTATGCCTATGGCCGAAAGAAGTATTTTTCCAGTGAATTCAAGATCGGATACGGACTGATCGGACAGTGTGCCTACGAACGTGATTATATTTACCGGACTGAAATTCCTGATGATTATTGTACGGTTTCTTCGGGACTGATCGGAGACAGGAAACCGAAATCCCTGCTGATAGTACCCCTGATCTTTGATGAGGACCTTCAGGGCATAATAGAAATTGCATCCCTGCAGGAAAGCATCTCCAATCTTACTATCAGGCTGGTTATGGAACTGGGTAATATCATGGCCAGTACCATCTTTAACCTGAGGATTAACCAGAAAACTGAGCTCCTCCTGGAAGAATCACAGAAAATGACCCTTGAATTGAAGAGAAATGAAGATACGCTGAGAGAGAATGCAGAAGAGATGAAGACAACGCAGGATGAATTAAAAAAATCAAATGAACAACTTGAAAGTAAGATAGGAGAAGTAGAAAATGCACAGCTCAGATTGCATTCATTGCTTGAAAATGCCTCCGAGATAATTTCAATATATGACCGGGATCTGAAAATGACATATGTCAGTCCCTCTGTCCTGAGGATCCTTGGATACACTCCTGCTGAAATGATGAAGGGGAAAGATACAGAACGCTTATCCCTGCAGGGACAGACAAGCCTGAAGCAGTTGTTTGAATCCCTGATCCGGGAACCGGAGCAACCAGTGGCCATTGAATATACTTTTGTAAGAAAAGACGGGGAGATGGTTTCCCTGGAGACTACCGGGAGAAATCTGATGAATGACACATCAGTATCCGGTATCATCCTCAACTCCCGGGATATTACGGAAAGGCGCCGTGCAGAGAAGGAGGAAATGATGAAGACCCGGATGCAGTCATTATCGGAGAACAGTCTCGATATGATCATCAGGCTTGGAAATGAGGGCCGTTTTTATTATGCTAATCCTGTCGTAGAGGATTATACCGGGAGCCCACCCAGTGAACTGATAAATAAAAACCTTTCGGAAGTTTCTTTACCCGGGATCCTGCAAGACTACTTTACCAAAACCTTAGACACAGTGCTTGGCAATGCCAGGAAAACCAATACTGAACTGACCATCCCTGCCAGCATTGAGGAGTACCGGATGGAAAGGATCATGAGTATTGATGCCATACCGGAGGTCTCAGGCGAGGAACTTGAAACCATATTGTTTGTGGGTCATGATATAACCGAAGCAAAACGTATAGAAAGGGAAATCCAGATAAAGAACAAAAAGATCGAAGACAGTATTAATTATGCTGAGAGGATACAGAGCAGCATATTGCCGGATATTGCGAACATTAAAGAATACTTTCCCAGGAGCTTCATCTATTATAAGCCCCGTGATGTTATCAGCGGTGATTTCCCCTGGTTCTTCCCGAAAGAAAATTCCGTATATATTGCGGCTGTCGATTGTACCGGTCATGGCGTCCCCGGGGCCCTCCTCTCATTTGTAGGATATTTCCTGCTAAATAACCTGGCTGATCATGCGACTGACTATACCGCCGGTGAGATCTGCGACAGGCTGCACTCCGGGGTTCGATATACCCTGAAGCAGAACAGGCCTGATGCTGATGCCCGTGATGGCATGGACCTGTCCTTATGTAAAATTGAACTTGATACGGGGATACTGCATTATACAGGAGCCCATCGGCCCCTGTATTATTTCAGGAACGGGGAGCTTACCGAGTACAAAGGCGACAGAAAAGCCATAGGGGGCATACCCAGTAAAAGAAAGCCCGAGAATCCTTTCACCAACCATGTGATACAATATCGGAAAGGTGACAGGATCTTCTTTTTCTCGGATGGCCTTCCCGATCAGGAAGGGGGCCCTGAGCATAGAA
>CAZILN010000226.1:0-13688 GCA_964540005.1 uncultured Bacteroidaceae bacterium
TGGTTGCATCAGCCTTGAAGCAGGTTCTTTCGCAGCAGATAATATCCAATCAGAATGCCGGAGAACTTATTATGCCGGATCTGAAGAAACTGCTGACCCGGCTGTTTCAGTTTTCCCTGATACCCTTTTTAGTGGTAGGGATACTTGCCCCGGTCATTTTCAGGGTAATTTTCGGTCCGGAATGGGAAGAAGCCGGCCGGTATACACAGCTGATCATGGCATGGTTGTTTGTGGTCCTGCTTTCGGCACCCTTCTCTTTCCTGCCTGATCTGTTCAGACAACAAAGCAAAGCGCTGCTTATAGAAGTGGTGAAAATGCTGGCAAGGATAGCCGCCCTGGCAACAGGAGTCTACCTGGAGAATATATACCTGGCAATATTGTTGTTCGGCGTGGCCAGTTTCCTTGTTGCTGCCTTTCAGCTGGGTTGGTATTTCAGCCTGGCAAAAAGGGCTGATGCTGTAAAATCTGTAAATCAGAATAGTAATGAATAAACTTGTCAAAGCCATAAAAGCCCTGGGAATGGTCTTGCGCAAACCGGTCCTGTTGAACAGGATTTTATCGGATCCTGATACATGGGAGGATCATGTGAATCAGAAATATTCCATGGTCGGCGGATTACCCCAGGTGGAGTTTGATCAGCTGCACCTGGACAGTGAAGTGAAGATTGCCCCGGTCACTTTTCTGGACGGAGGATCGCTTCCCACAGACCTGGCCCTCTTGCGATGCCTGGCAGGATGGTTCGAGAGCTGCAGTTATTTCGAGATCGGTACCTGGAGGGGAGAGAGTGTGGCCAATGTGGCCGATGTGGCATCGGATTGCCTTACCCTGAACCTTTCTCCCGGGGAAATGAAAGAAAGGGGGATATCTGACCGTTATATAGACGTCCATGGTCATTTTTCCAGGGGTATGAGCAATGTACGGCAGTTACACGGTGATTCCAGGAGTTTTGATTTCAAGGGGCTTGGTCGGCAATTTGACCTGATATTCATCGATGGAGATCATCATTATGACTGCGTAAGAAACGATACTGAAAAGGTTATTTCTCACCTGGTACATGAAAAAAGCATTATTGTATGGCATGATTATGCCTACAACCCTGAGCAGCTGAGGTTCGAGGTAATGGCTGCCATACTCGACGGTACCCCTGACAGCATGCATGAACATCTGTATCATATCGGGCATACCAAATGTGCCGTATATATTGCACCGCAATGGAACAAAAAGTATAAAAGCTGTGATTTTATCAATCCTGTCATTCCCGAACAGTATTTCGAGCTGGTCCTGATGAATAAAAGGATGAAACAAACATGATCAAACTGCTGGTCCTACCCTCCTGGTATCCCCCTGATGGGGGTTATTTCTTCAGGGAGCATGCCCGGGCCCTTGCTGATGAAAGCTGTGAAGTGGATGTGCTGGTGAACCGGCTGACAGGGCTCAGCACGCTTCGACGGACAGATTTTCGCTATCTCAGGAGGTTCAGTATTGTGAGGCAGGAGAAGATCAGGGAGATACGCTCTTTTATGATAAAGATACCCCTTGCTGACAGCCTGTCAATCAGGCTATGGATAAAAAATACTTTCAGGCATTTTGAGCGGTATTACAGGCGCTTCGGCGAGCCCGACATGGTGCTGGCTCACTCATCCATCTGGGGCGGAGTGGTAGCTCAAAAGATTTATGAAAAATATCATATCCCATACATAATTACCGAGCACAGGAGCCGGTTCATACAGAATACCGAAGAAGCCAGGAAAATGTTAAAGACAGCCGACCTTCCTCTTATACGCAGGGCCCTGGACGACTGTAAAAAACTTGTTTGTGTTTCTTCCGGATTAAAAGAAGGTTTGCTGACACTGTTTCCTGGGGTCAGTGAAAAAACGGTAACCATTCCCAATATGGTTGATACAGGATTTTTCCGGCCTGCTGCAGGTGATAAGAAGAACAATGAATTTGTGTTTCTTTATGCCGGCATACTGGAAAAGGTAAAAGGCCTGGATGTTTTACTGAAGGCCTTTAAAAAACTGCTTACTATCAGGAAAGGGGCAGTGCTGCGGATAGCAGGCAGGGGCAGTCAGCTTGGTTCACTGCAACAGCAGGTTTCGGTCCTGGAAATAGAAGGAAGCATCAGTTTCCCGGGGTACCTGAACAGGGAAGAGCTGCTGGAGGAATATCAAAGGGCTGATGCATTTGTGCTGCCAAGCCGCTTTGAAGCTTTCGGAGTAGTGCTGATAGAGGCCATGTCATGCGGATTGCCTGTAATTGCCACCCGTTCCGGCGGACCCCCGGGTATTGTTCCTGAAAGCTGCGGGATACTGACTGAAATTGAAGATGAGGATGCCCTGGCGGCTGCCATGTCACAGTTGATGGACCATCATTCCGAATATGATCCGGTGGTGATCCGCAAGTATGTACTGGAAAACTACAGCAAAGAACTTATTGCTAAGAAATATATGCAGCTGATACTGCCAATCTGCCATGATCAGGATTGATCTGGAACATAACAGTGGTTTTACCTGGTATGAGGACACAGGTACTTATGTCAGGGGTTACCTGTACTATTCAGGGGAGTACCTGACTGGCAAGGCAATGGCGGATATATTCATTAATATAAACAGCGAAAATGATTTGCTGTCCATCCTGAATGAAAGCAAGGGATGTTACAGTGTAATACTTCACCGGGACCGCATATATATGGTCTCTGACCTCCTGAGGGTGTTTCCTTTGTTTTACAGGCTTGAAGAAGGTGTCCTGCAAATATCAGATAATGCTTACCTGCTGGAGGGTAAGAAGGCGTCCGGGCGTATTAACGAAGAGGCTCTCATCGAGTTCAGGGCCACAGGCTTTGTGACCGGGAAAGACACCCTTTTTGAGTCCGTATTCCAGGTCCAGGCCGGGGAAATGGTATGGGGAGATGAAAAAAACCTGAACCGGCAATTTTACGATACTTACCAGGCAGCATCGGCCTTTACCGAAAGCTATGGGATATTGATGGACCGGCTGGAGTCCATAATTGAAAATGTGTTCCATCGCCTGCTGTTGTCCCTCAAGGGCCGGTGCGTTGTCATCCCCCTGAGCGGGGGCTATGATTCCCGCCTGGTGGCTGTCATGATGAAGAAGTATAATTATCCTGATGTATTGTGTTATACCTATGGCCGGGCAGGTAACCCGGACATCAAGGCTTCCCGCAGGGTGGCCGAACAGCTGGATTATCCCTGGGTCTTTGTTGAATACAGCGATGAACTGATCCATGGATACCTCGATGATCCGGAATTCTTTGACTACTACAGGTATTCATCCAATGCAGTCAGCATGTTTTTCATGCAGGAGTATTTTGCTGTCAGGTACCTGAGGGATCACCAGATGGTTTCCCGGGATGCCGTGTTTGTCCCCGGACATTCAGGTGATTTTATTGCCGGGAGCATGTTCCTGAAACACGGACTGCCTGAGAAACAGGTACCTTCTGAGAAACTCGTCCGCAAGCTATATGATATCAAATATATGTATGCAGGACTTTCCACACCGGAAAAGGATCAGATGATGTCAAGGATAAGCCGCACACTGGCCGAAAAATCAGTAATTCCCGGTGCATTATCCTATACCAGTTATGAGGACTGGGACCTGAAGGAGAAGTTTGCAAAGTTCATCGTGAATTCCTGCAATGTTTATTCCTACTTTGGCTACCAGTACAGGCTTCCTTTCTGGGACCAGGAATTGGTTGAATTTTTCAGATATCTGCCATTTGCTTACAAGACAAATAAAAAGCTGTATGATGAGGTCCTTGTGGACCGGTTTTTTAATACTCTCAGGCTGAATTTCGATAATGAGGTCCAGGCCTCTTCAGGATTACAGAAGCGGGCGTTTGTAAAATCCAGGCTGAAGAAATGGCTGCCGTTCCTTAAGCGGAAACCAGCCGGTGAGGATGCACTGTTTTACCGGGAGATAACGAAAATAATGCAGGACGATCTTGCATCGCAGGGCATCAGCGCAGGGATTGAGGGGGGAGCCTATAATTCCCTGATAGTGCAGTGGTACATCCAACGGATAAGAAAACACACCGGGTAACATTGAACCTTATTTACAGCCATTAGTTAACAGATCCTGCCTGCTGCTTTGTGCTCCAGTAATCCCACCATCCGGTACCGCGGGCAGGACGCTCCAGGGTTTCAATATCCAGGTATATGATGGTGTCCGCTTCGGCCCCGTAGGGTGCCTGCAGGACCTCATTACCAAGGGGATCAATCACCAGGGAACAGCCAATGCACCTCCATCCTTTCCATGGTCCTTCCGGTATCCATCCCACATTGCTGACCCCTATGATCCACATGCCGAATTCTTTTGCGACTGGTTTATAAACGTCCCTCCAGGTGTCTCCGTAGGGATCCTCTTCATTATTATGTTCCGGGGGAACTGCCCAGGCCGATGGGGATAAAATGATATCGGCCCCCATATAGCCCAGTGAGCGCTGGATGGTCATATCACGGGCCGTAGCATCTGCACATATCATCAGTCCAAGGGTGCCCAGTTCGGTGTGACAAACATTGAGGCGGTCCCCCTGAGCATAGAGATCATGCGCGATATCCAGCTCGTTTAATTTGCGGTGCTTAATCAAAAGTTCTCCGTCCGGTGAAATAATCACTGCTGAATTGTAGATTGTTACGTCATCCCGTTCGATAATTCCGGCACAGACGAAAATCTTATTCTCCCTGGCAGCTTTAGCAAGTATCTCAAAAGTGTAACCGCCGGGTATACTGTCAGCCAGCTCAAGGGCTGACGGATGGGTCCAACCCAGGTCCATTACCTCGGGCAGCAGGGCTATGTCTGCCCCCCCGGCGGCGGCCTTTTCTATCTGCTCCCGGGCGTGTTCCAGGTTCACATCCCGCTGTCCTCCAACCACAGTCATCTGCACCAGGGCAATCTTAAACGGGTTTTTCCTGGTGAGAACTTCTGTTGTTTCTTCGGTTTTTTTCTGGCAGCCTTGAAGAAACATGGTAAAGGAAAATATTATGCAGAGGCAGGCAGCTGGTTTCATATTATCCGGGTTTTATCAGAACACATGAGGCTAAGATAACTAAATATGCGGAGAAAAGTTTATCTTTAAATTCCTGTAAAAAACCATAAAAAAGCATTAAAACATGTCAGTTACTTATGAAATAAGATATGCTACAAATCCCGATGATTTCAGATCCTATGACACAGGGCGCATCAGGAAGGATTTTCTTGTACAGGGACTCTTTACCGAAGGTCAGATCAAACTGGTTTATTCCCATTACGACAGGTATATTGTCGGTGGGGCAGCACCGGGAAAAGAACCCCTGAAGCTGGAATACATTGATCCCCTGAAGGCCGGATATTTCCTTGAACGCAGGGAACTTGGGATAATCAATGTGGGCGCACCGGGAAAGGTACAGGCAGATAATGAAACCATTGAACTGGGGTACAAGGAAGCCCTCTATATCGGGAGGGGTAAGAAGGATGTGGTTTTCAGTAATGCCGACCCCGCAAAGCCGGCCCGTTTTTACCTGAATTCAGCCCTTGCCCATAAGGAGTATCCCCTTAAAAAGGTCTCACTGGCAGATGCCGTAGTGATGGAAATGGGATCACTTGAATCTTCCAATGCACGCAGGATCAACAAGCTGATAGTAGGGGGTATAGTAGAGAGCTGCCAGTTGCAGATGGGGATGACAGAACTGCAGGCGGGCAGCGTATGGAATACCATGCCTCCCCATGTACACTCCCGCAGGATGGAAGCCTATTTTTATTTCGAAGTGCCTGAGGACCAGGCAGTATGCCATTTCATGGGAGAGATAGATGAGACGCGCCATATTTGGCTGGCCAACGAAGAAGCCGTAATTTCTCCGCCATGGTCCATTCATTCGGCAGCCGGGACCAGCAATTATGTATTTATCTGGGGGATGGCCGGCGAGAACCTTGATTATACCGATATGGACGGTACCACTCCGCGTGACCTGAGATAAACAAAGCAGGCTATACCTAAAACTAAAATATGCCGATAACTAAAATATACCGATAATGAAACGAATGAAAATTAGACTTTTTGTTTCCTTACTTGTACTTGCAGTATGTGTTTCGTGTTCCAAAAAAGAGATGTCCTTCACCCTGGTGAATACCCTGGATATGGACCGTCAGGATGAATATGCCCTGCTGAGCCGCGAATCGCTCACGGCTATCACCGGAACTATTCCTGAAGACCGGTACCTGCATCTTGAAGATGAACTGGGGAATGTCATACCCTACCAGCTGGATGATATGGATGGGGACGGAAGCTGGGATGAGATGTTCCTTATAACCGATATTAAGGCAGGGGCACGTGTGAAGATCCTTATAAGTTTTGTTGAGATCAAACCGGAATTCAGGCAACGCACCAATATTCGCTTTTCCCGCATAGACGACCTGGAAAATGAAATCATCTCAGAACCAAGGCTTGAAAGCATTACAACCGAGGTCTCATCTGCTCATTACCAGTACGAGGGTCCGGGTTGGGAAAACGATATAGTGGGGTTTCGTAATTATTACGACCGGCGTAACGGGATAGATATTTTCGGAAAGAAAGTATCTGAAATGGTGCTGGATGAGGTTGACACCGACGAGTCGGTCAGTTATCATGAAATGCAGGACTGGGGCATGGATATACTTAAAGTAGGCAATTCTCTCGGCGCCGGGTCCCTGGCCATGATGTGTAATGATTCACTTTACAGGGTGGGTGATTCCGGTGCAGGAGGATACAGGATCATTACAGAAGGACCCCTGCGGTCTGTATTTGACCTGGAGTTCCTTGACTGGCAATGCGGGGACCAGGTGATAAACCTGACCCACAGGATTTCCATACCGGCCGGCCGGCCGGGTTATATAAGTACGGTAACCGCCTCAGGCATAAATGAAGGCGACAAACTGGTGGCTGGAATAGTTAATATGCACAGCGATAAAATGTATTCGGATGATCAGGGGGAAATGGCCTGGATTGCCACCCATGATGTCCAGGCAGAACTGGAAATGTACCTGGGCATGGCCCTGGCATGCCCGGTAGATGATTATATCGCTGCAGGCACCTGCCGTGATGAAGGTGAGGGCATAATACAAACTTACTACATGACCATGGAAATTGGGGAAAACGTACCTGTCATTTTCTATTTTATTACTTCCTGGGAAGGACAGGATCCTGGATCTGCCGGACTGGATTATTTTTTAAACATGCTTGAGACAGAAACAGTAAGAATAGCCAATCCTTTAATACTGGAACAGTAAACAATATTATGCCCGAATATAAATATTATCGCTTATTCCGCGGAGGTCAGGCCCTCCTGTCCATCTTATTCGGGATTACCCCTGTCCTTTATTCCTTACTCCTTATATCCCCCGGATCTGTAATGAGATATTTCGGGATTTATGCCCTGCTGGCAGGTTTATTTCTCCTGATGTCTGCACATATGATCAGGTTAAAGATACCCTACTGGTATCTGCTAATTCTGGAAGGAGCGGCAGATATGTTAACGGGGCTCATAATTTTAGCTATCCCCCGGATGCCCTATCCTATGTTTTTTACAATGGCAGGGGTGTGGACAATTGTTAATGCTTATTTCCTGTTTCTCTCCTGCCGCCGCACACCGGAAATAATATTCGAATTACGAAACCTTATATTCCTGGGTGTCTTATGCATTCCTACCGGAATAATGCTGATCTGGCATCCCATAAAAAATTCTTTAGGTCTTTTTATGATGCTCGGTATTTTCAGCATAATATACGGGATCGTTTTCATCAGGGATCTCTCGGGAGCCGGAAAGAGTGAGGGCGAACCGCTTATCAGTGATCGTTAAGCTCAATCTCCGCGAAAACCGGCAGGTGATCGGAATAATATCTTCCGTCCTTAGAGTCGGTAAGTACAGCATACTTAAGAACCCTTATATTTTCCCTGCTCGTGAAGATATAATCTATCCTTCGCGCAGGAGGCAGATCAAACCGGAAGGCATTAAAGGTGCCATCCGGACCAAAACTGACCAGCTCGGCTGCGTATTTGGAGTCATTCATCTCTTCAGCAAATGATTGAATGGCACGGGTTTCGGGTTCAAGGTTCAGATCGCCCATAAGCACGGCGGGATATCCGTCTTTATTCATAAGCGCTATCCTTTCAAGAATAAGCTTGGCAGAATTCTCCCTGGCCTTTTCCCCGATATGGTCAAAATGGGTATTAAAAACCCAAATTTTCTCACCGCTCCCTTTTTGTTCAAAACAGGTGCAGGTGCATATACGTTCAAGGGCGGCATCCCATCCTACAGATATCTTTTCGGGAGTTTCCGAGAGCCAGAATGTGGATTGTTCCAGCAAATTGAACAGGATGGAATCATAGAAGATGGCGCTGTATTCACCCTTCTGTTTACCATCATCACGGCCTATACCTACATACCGGTAGGACGACAGGGAGCTGTCCAGGTAGGAAACCTGGTGGACCAGCCCTTCCTGGATGCCGAATATCCCCGGTTCATAGAATTTTAACTGCCTGACCAGGTCGGCCTTGCGCCTGTGCCAGTTATTTTCCCCGTCAGCCGGGTTATCATACCTGATATTGTAGGTCATCAGTTTAATTGTCTGTGCTGACAGATCATTAATCAGGCAGGAAAGGCAGACAATGACCAGGATTCGTAAAAAGTTCATGGTAAAGGAGTATTTACGGATATTATTCATTTTGCTAAAGTAAAAATAATAATGATTCCTTCAGGAGCATCCTTCGCGTTCAATAAGATTGATCTAAAACCTTACCTTTGCTGTCTATATCAAGGTATCAAATACTCCTCAGGAATGCGGACCGGTTACAAATTAAGCTGTATCATCCTCCTCGTCTTCATTTCATCCGTTCATCTGTTCTCCCAGGATGATACCACAGCGGCAGCAATCACGATCGAACTGGGTGAAGTAAGGATCACTGCAAGGGAGAGAGATATGGGATCAGAGGTGCTGGAGCAATCCCGCCTGCAGGAGTTTAACCGGGATGATGCGGCGGGAGCCCTGAACCTGATCTCCGGGGTTAATTTTGTCAACCTGGGTCCGAAGAATGAATCCATGATAACCGTAAGGGGATTTGACCTCAGGCAGGTGCCGGTATACCTTGATGGCATACCCGTTTATACTCCCTATGAAGGCTATATTGACCTGGGAAGGTTTTTGTTGCAGGACCTGTCAAAGATATCGGTATCAAAGGGGGTGAGCTCTGTACTGTATGGTCCTAATACCATGGGTGGTGCAATTAACCTGGTCAGCAGGAAACCGGTCCGGAAGTTTGAATTTGACGGACTTGCCGGTATAAAACTGGGTGCCAATGGTTTTGAAGGATACAGATCCAACCTGAACATCGGGAGTAGGCATGACAGGTTTTATTACCAGCTGGCTTATTCACTTCTTGATTACGATTCATTCACCCTGTCCCGTAAATATGAGTCAACAGGTGCCGATAATAATCATACCCGTAATAATTCGTACCGATCAGACCTGAAACTGAATGCAAAGGCCGGCTTTACACCCAATAAAACCGACGAATACGCACTGAATTTCATTCATCAGCAAGCCGCTAAGGGAGTTCCTGTTTATGCCGGGGAGGATTCGGATCAGCGCCCACGTTACTGGCGTTTTCCTGCCGTTGATAAGCAGGGGATAAATTTCCTTTCAAAAACTGTATTGGGAAAGAATAGTTACCTGAAATCAAGGATCTTTTACGACAGGTATTACAGTGATCTGTGCAGTTATGATGATGCGGATTATTTGAGCCAGGATAGAAACTCCTCATTTACAAGCATATACCTGGATGACAGCTACGGAGGGAACCTTTCGCTTGATTACGAGGCTGGTGCACGGCATGATCTGAAGGCAGTTGTGCATTATAAGGACGATCATCACAGGGAACATAACACACACCCTGTGGAGGAGACTACCAGGCATTTCCGTGACAGGATGATCTCTGCAGGTATAGAAGAAAATTTCACCCCGGTACAAAGACTGCTGATCATAGCAGGGATCAGTTACAATGCCAGCAATAACATCCGGGCTGATGATTATGATGCTCAGAATGATTCGGTGTACCCCTTCCCGGGCAATAAATATGCTGCCCTGAATGCACAACTCGGGGCGGAGTATCAGTTAAGCGATCAGCAGGACCTTCGTTTCAGCCTGGCCCGCAAGACCCGTTTTGCAACCATGAAGGACCGTTATTCCTACCGGCTGGGAAGATCACTTCCAAATCCTCTGCTGGAGGCGGAATCCGGACTGCATGCAGATCTCAGTCACATAATAAGGCTCGGTGAATTCCTGAAATTGAACAGCTCGGTATTCTATAGCCGTCTGGATAACGTGATCCAGAGGGTGGACGGGGTGGACCCGGATAATTCAGCCGTATACCAGTACCGTAATACAGGCAGGGCAGTCTTTTACGGCTTCGAATCGGAGCTGGTGCTGAAACCTGTCCCATCCTTTGAGGGGGGATTGCAATATACCTGGCTGGAACAAAAGAACCTGAGCCACCCGGAGGTCAAATTCACAGATATTCCTCATCACAGGTTTTTTGGGTACGCCAGGTTTGAAAAGAAGGATCTGTTCTATGTAATGTACAGTGCGGATTTCAATTCAGAGCGCCTCAGTACCAGTGACGGAGAATACCTGGCCGGGGCATTTTTCCTGTCTCATATTAAAGCCAGCATAAGAATATGGAAATTTCTGTACCTTGATGGAGGCATAATGAACCTCTTTGATACCAACTACACTTACCTGGAAGGTTATCCCGAAGAGGGCAGGAATTATTTTATTTCCCTGAGAATTAAGTCCTACTAGCTATTTTATGAAAACTACGGCTTGGTCGCGGCTTCCCAGCACCAGGTCCATATTACCCGGAAACTTTATTCATCATCTGCATAATAGCGTCCCAGGTAATTGATAATGACCTTTCTCAGCTCCAGGGGGTCATCCAGTTCACCCATTCTTTTAAACAGTACCTCTCCACCGGGGGCCACCAGTACGGTATAGGGGAGGTTCCCCTGCCAGTCCGGATCAACAGCCTCAATCATGGCATAATTGTCGCTGGAATTAAAGATGTAATTACTTACAGCAGAATGTTTTTCGCTCAGGAATTCCATTGCTTTCTCCTTTTGTGAAGGACTATCCGCGCTGAGTGATACAAATTCGAATCCCCTTCCACGATACATACGATGCATATCAATGAATGCAGGGAACTCAATTACACATGGACCGCAGAAAGTAGCCCAGACATTTATCAGGCGCAGTTTATCAGAATTATTCCCGATCAATTCTGAAATACCTGCTGCATCAATTTCCTGCAGGCTCACCTCAGATTCAGCCCATTCTTTGTTCTGGCTTTCCACCCAGTGCCTCTTCCATGCCCATTTGATGGAGCATCCGAATGTTTTTGTCTTTTCTACAGGCACTGGTTTTCCGGCCAGCAGGGCTTCTATGGCATTTATGGCATCTGTCTGCTTGGGTTCAATATAGGGATTCTCTGTATCATCGATGCGACCGGAATAGCGCAGTTTTCTGTCAGCGTCAAAAATAAAAACATGAGGGGTGGCAACAGGACCGTATTTCAGTGCGGTTGACTGGGTATCCCCGTCATAGAGGTACTGAAAGGTAAACATTTTATCATCCGCCCTGATTTTCATCGCCTCAAAACTGTCATCCAGGTCTGAATAGCCCAGCTCACTGTAGGCGACAGCACCGGGGTAGTTGGGTGATATGCCCACGAAGGCCACTCCATCATCATTATATTCTTCCACCATTTTGTTGATCTTATCCTCATAAGCCTGTGCAGTGGGACAATGGTTGCAGATAAACATGATCACCAGGATATCAAAATCCTCAAAATCAGCCAGTGAATAGATCCTGTCGTCATTACTAATAAGCTCAAAGTCAGGAGCTTTTGCTCCTATCTCCAGCGGTATGACCTCCTGTTCTTCGGGCAGCATGGATTCGTCAGCTGCCAGGATTTCCTGATCTGCAACAACCACGGTTTTGTCTTTGCTGCCTTGCTGGCAGGCCATCAGTGAAAACAGAATAATAAAAAGGCTTAGAATAAAAGTGTGCAACAGTTTGCTCAGGGATTTCATTGGGTTTTGATTTTATTAGTTGTTAGCAATAGGATTATACTGTCCGGAATTCAGATCAGGAAGATATAAAAATCCCTCAAACCCGGCAAATTTATCCTTTACCTTAAGGAAAGGTAGGATCGACACTCTGATGCCGGGATCCGGCTAGATTCAAATTGCTTGCCGAAGGGGCAGTCCTGCCAGCTTTATTTAATAGTCCAAAGAGTAATGTTATTCTCATCCTTAATGAAGATCCTGTTCCCCGCGATTACAGGATGGGCATATACAGGGGTGTCTGCAACCTTTATCCGGGCCAGTTCGGAATATGCCTTACTGTCTGGTTTGTAAACGATCAGTTGGGCACTGCTGGGCAGGGCCATAATAACTTTGCCTGCATCAAGGGTGGCTGCAAACCCGCTTCTGTCATTTTTGGTCGTGTCTGCCCAGGCTGTCTTCCCTGTACCCTCATCCAGGCAATACAGCTCGCCTTGGCTGGTGCATCCGAAAATCATTTTTCCTTTCAGAACGGGAGTATTGAATTGTACTGAAATGTCGGGATTGCTCCAGAGCTCACTGGCAGTGAATCCATCGCCCTTCTTTTCAATTTTAAAGGCTTTTGTCCCCCTGCCTGCTCCGGAATATATAACGATCTGTCCGTCTATAACAGGTGTTGAGGAATTATAAGCCCTGCGTTGGAGCGGGAAGGGCAGGCTCCATAAAAGTTTCCCGCTGGCCACATTTATGCCCACAATACTTTTTTCAGTAAGGGTCACAATTTGCTTTGTACCCTCTACAGTCATCAGGACAGGCGAACCGTAATCCGGACCCTCTTCAGCCCAGCGCCATTTCTCATCACCACTATTCATATCATAAGCAAGTATGGCTCCGTTACCGGCACCTCCAAGGTGTGCTATGCACATCCCGTCGACAATAAGGGGCGACATACTTGTAAAGAACATAGGGACGACTTGAGGGAAGGGATCCTTTTGCCACAATAATTTTCCGCTGCCGGCATCAAGGCAAGAAAGTACCCCGCCGACACCTATAGTAACAATTTTACCGTTTGCAACAGCAGGAGAGCTCCTGGGACCGGGATGCCTGGCGCCTGGACCGGTAACAGCCTGAGCTTTATATTCATTTCTCCATAGCTCCTTCCCGTCACCGGCATTCAGGCAAATAATGGTCTCATTATTCCCGTTCCGGGTGAAGGCAAAGAGTTTGTCACCTGCCAGGACAGGTGTGGCATCACCGGTGCCCACTGTAACGGTCCACTGTTGAGCAAGTGTTCCGGGCCAGCTGTCAGGGGCGGTGAATCCGGTCACCTTCCCGTCCCTGCCGGGACCCCTCCACTGTGGCCAGTCCTGTGAATAGACATCAGAAATACCGGTCAGAACCAGTACCCCCATAAGCATGCAAACGGTCCTTTTAACATTTTTCATAATTGGTTGGTTTTAAATCTGGTTGAGATCATTTACAGATAATTATTCTTTTATTTTATCACGCTGATCAATGAATAAATTTATTAAATAAAACTGTAGGGAATCTGAACCTGAAGGGGGCCGGATGTTAATTATCTGTTAAAAAGGTAGCCATGCT
>CAZILN010000227.1:0-8743 GCA_964540005.1 uncultured Bacteroidaceae bacterium
ATGGAGAGTCCGTAGCCATATCCATACAGTACCGGACAGATTTCACCATACTGGTCCCTGGACTCAGCATATAAAACCGGATCCATGGGTGCCTGCATTTCACGCAGGGAGCTTCGTTTCACCGGTCCTGTTTCCTCACCGTTACGGGGGGGCCAGGCTGATAGCAGGAAAGAGACATATTTGCTGAAATCCTCAATGGATGTGATCAGTCCGCCCATGGCACCATAGGCCCCGTCATGCAGCATGGGTTCGGGTTTCCACTGCTCATCCTCCCATCGGTAGCCCTGTGCTAGTATGTCTTCGGGGACTTCAGAGAATTCCCATACAGTATGGGTCATGCCAAGGGGCTTGAGAATGTTCTCTGTAATATAGTCCTGATACGGCATTCCAGAGATCCCTGTCACGATATTACCAAGCATTGCAAAACCAAGATTGCTGTATTCATACCCACTTGAAGGAATCGTTGAGAAGGATATGCCATCGCGGATCATAGCTATCAGTTCTTCATCACTGATATCCAGCTGCCTGTCACCCCATGGATTATCTTCAGGGAACCCGGCACGCATCTGCAACAGGTTCCTGATGGTGATGTGCGGGGAATCTTCTGTAGGATAGACCACCTCAGCCATTTCAGGAATATACATGGCAACAGGATCCGAAAGGGATAGCCTGCCTTCATCCCGCAATTTAAGGATGGCCATGGCAGTAAAACTCTTGGTCATCGAGGCTATGCGAAATAATGATCCGGTAGTAGCCGCTTGTCCGGATTCCAGCTCAAGTAAGCCTGTCTCACCGGAGCATACAAGGGAATCATCCACCACAATACCATATACCAGTGATGGCATATGATTCTCTTTCGCAAATTCCTTAAAAACCCGGTCTATTTCAGGCATTGCAGCTTTTACTATCTGAATGCGGTCAGGACCACTGAATTCCGGAGCTTTGTATGAATCTGAAAATTGTACCGGTTCACTGGCCGGTTTCCCGGGTCTCTGCCCGGTATCTGAACATTGAACCATTAAGAAAACAGCTGAGATCAGAAGGAATGAACTGAATGCTTTCATTGTGATGATTTTAATTATTGAAAAATAACTGCATCAAATTAATAAGCAAAATCCATCTTACCAAACACGGGGGTTAAATAAGTGTTCAACAGGCGAGAAATCAACAATTGAATTCCAGGTTTCAGATCCTGCTTGTATACTAATCCGCTATGCCTGGTTTACCAAATCTTTGTGCTTCAGTATCTCGAGATTGATCCTTTTGGCCAGTCCGGGTCCATCATAGATAAAGCCGGTGTATATCTGAACCAGGGAAGCACCTGCCCTGATTTTCTCCATTGCATCCTGCGGACACATTATCCCCCCTACGCCAATAATCGGGACCTTACCTCTTGTTTTATTATGAATGTAAGAAATTACCTGTGTTGACCTGAGCCTTACCGGGGCCCCGCTCAGTCCACCATGCCCTATGCGGGCAATTTTCTTAGGGTCTGTCTTAAGGTTGTCACGGCCAATGCTGGTGTTGGCAGCAATGATCCCGTCCAGTTCATATTCACTAACTATGCTTATTACGTCATCTATCTGGGCATCGTTAAGATCAGGTGATATCTTGACCAGGATTGGTTTTCTGATACTCTTTTCCCTCCTTAGCGTAACCAGGCGTTCAATAATGCCTGCCAGTTGGTCCCTGTCCTGTAACTCGCTTAAACTGGTTATGTTAGGACAACTGACATTAACCGCAAAATAATCAACATGATCATATAAATCATTAAAGCAGCAGGCATAGTCGCCAGCAGCATCCTTATTATCAGTCAGGGTGTTTTTCCCGATGTTCCCCCCTATAATAACCTGGCTTGTCCGTCTTCTCAGCTTTTTGACGGCCTCAGCGGCTCCCATGTTATTAAAACCCATCCTGTTGATCAGCGCCTTGTCCTTTACCAGCCTGAATGAACGTGGTTTTTCATTTCCGGCCTGTGCCTTTGGTGTGATGGTTCCAACTTCAATAAATGAGAATCCGAAACTGGCAAACTCATTAAAAACGGCCGCATCCTTATCAAATCCTGCTGCCAATCCAACCGGATTTTTAAAAGTAAGCCCAAAAAATTCCTGCTCAAGATCTTGGTGTTCAATGATATATGTCCTGTTCACCAGTCGTCGTACCACAGCGATCCTGAAAACAGATTTAATCAGTTTAATAATAAAATGGTGTATGGATTCGGGCTGGAAAAGAAAGAATAAAGGCCTGATGAGAAACTTATACATTCATAAATTTTGCACAAAGATAGTTGAAATCAGGAATTAAACATCGTCCGGAAGGTATTCAATGAAGGTTTTGTCTTTATAAAAAACCATAATCTTTTCAATCCTCTTTTGTGTTTCCACCTCATCTGTCTGGTCATCCTTCCGGGATTGAGTGGCTCTTTGGACTGTCCCCTGTGGAAGTGCATCAGTAGTTGCTGTGGCTTTATCCCCGCTATCATCAAATAATGTAGGCCCGCTACTGCCATCCTGATAGATGGATCCATGTCCGGTAATAAGCCAGTTTGCATCAATAGAAGGAAAGCTTAACAGGATCTTCTGAATAAACTCAAATCCTGGTTTGTTGCGACCTGATAGTATATGTGAAATACTTGAGCGTTGTACACCGATCTTATCTGCAAATTGTGCCGATGTCAGGTTTTCATTTTTCAGTATTTCTTTCAGACGCTCCTGCATGATAAAAAGTCTAATTACAAATGTACAAATAAATCAAATTAAAATGTTTTACATCTGTAACCTTATTGAGTACATTTGTAATTTTCAAGCATTCTCCTTATAAAAACAAAATTCATCGGATGTTCTTATATTATAACTTTGAACCGCCTAGCTACATTATGAAGACTCAAATCATGTTCGATAATTTCATTATATGAAGTAAAGCATTAAGTAAATGATATATAATTCTGGTATTTAATAACTTAAGAATATAGAATTCAATAAATTACATGAATAATTCACATTTGTAACATATTTATTCGATTATTAATTCATATATCTCCTGTAAATACCTGGATTTATAATAATTAAACAGCAAATAATGGAAAGCTACAATTATACCTGAATAATTTACAATATTACACTGAAACATATGTAAACTGATTATAATTAAAGTGATTTTATTCAATTATAGTTTACAATTGTAAAATCATGGAAGTGCTGGGATTCTTCTCTGCATTTTGGATTTTCAAATCTGCTTAAGATCCTATTTGTATCATACTGATGATACTGCCTGAAATATTATTCCCTGCTAAAGTATCTCCTCTTCTACCCTTTTGTCTTCACTGAGCCAGTTAAACATAATTTTATACTTTTACTGACGGTCTTTCTCAGAAATCTTTTTTGATGAAAAAAATCAAACTTCACTGGCAGATCCTCATTGCCCTCCTGCTGGCCATTGGATACGGGATAATATTTCCCACCAATTACAGGATAAATGATGAATCCTATAAGGAATTGCAACGATCAAGGGTTGAGCAGACTGTTATAAATGAGATCAGTTCTATAGAAGGAACCAAATATGGCAGTCTGAAGGACTTTAATTCATCACTTGAAGAATTACTGTCTGAAGAAGACCTTGAAAAGCACAAAGAAAGTATAACTACGGCAGCCTATGATAACAAAGCTGTTTCGGCAGTCAGCTGGATGGGCGATTTGTTCCTGCGTGCATTGAAAATGATTATTATTCCTCTGATTATCAGCTCACTAATATCAGGCGTTACCAATATCGGAACCGGGGGTAACCTGGGGAGACTGGGACTCAAAACCATCAGCTATTATATACTGACCAGCATTTTTGCCATCCTGACCGGCCTGATACTGGTCAACCTTATCAAACCCGGCACTGGTGCCGATCTGAATTTCAGTCAGGCTGTATCCGGACTCGTTGAAAAGCAGCGCAGCCTGGGTCAGACACTGATAGAGATTGTACCCGATAATATTTTTACTGCCTTTACCCAGAACCAGATGCTTTCAGTAATTTTCTTTGCTGTCCTGTTTGGCTTCTTTATTGTCCAGGTAAAGCCCGAAAGCCGTGAAGTCCTTAAGAAAGCATTTAATGCCATTTTCGAAGTGATGATGAAAATTACCCTCTTCGTCATCAAATTCACTCCCCTGGGGATCTTTGGGATTGTGGCCAAAGTCGTTGCGGACCAGGACGATCTTATTAACCTGATGGCCAGAATGGGATTATATATGTCAACGGTGATCCTGGCACTTCTTATTCATTTCTTTATCACACTTCCTTTGATAGTCAAGTACATAGGGAAATCCAGGCCCTTCAGGCACCTGAACAATATGTCCACTCCCCTTCTGACGGCATTTTCCACTTCATCCTCCGGTGCTACTCTGCCACTAACTATCGATGCTGTTGAAAACAAATCCGGTGTCTCCAACAAGATCAGCAGTTTCACACTTCCCCTGGGAGCCACCATCAATATGGACGGTACTGCCCTGTATGAATGTGTGGCCGCAATGTTTATTGCTCAGGCTTATGGAGTGGATATGACTATTATCCAGCAGCTGATCGTTGTAGTTACTGCACTGCTTGCATCAATCGGGGCTGCAGCTATTCCCATGGCCGGACTGGTAATGATAACTGTAATATTGACTGCTGTGGGACTCCCGCTTGAAGGAGTGGGACTGATCCTGGCTGTGGACCGGATACTTGATATGTTCCGGACAGCCACCAATGTCTGGAGTGACAGCTGTGGTGCAGTGGTTATCGCCAGGTCTGAGGGAGAGGAACTTAAAATATAGTCCGGCCTCATATATGATCCGCGCAAGCAGACAATAGCAGCTATTTCAGCGCCTCATACAGTACTTCCAGCGGATGTAAGGCCTTGCGTCCTGTCCCGTCACTGATTTGATGCCGGCAACTGGTCCCGGGAGCAACTATAATAACTGAAGGATCACTTTCCCTTATTTCCGGAAACAATACCAGTTCCCCGACCTTCATGGAGAGATCATAATGCTCCTTCTCATATCCGAAACTGCCAGCCATACCGCAACAGCCCGACGGGATCTCGCTCACAGAATAATTCCGGGGTATGGCCAAAATCTCCCTGCTTGGCTGTGTGGAAGCAATAGCTTTCTGCTGGCAATGTCCATGCAGAAGGATCTGTTTTGTATCATCAGTGAACAGGGAGCCGTTCTGACCGGTGGCCCTGAATTCCCGCAGCAGGAATTCATCATACATAAAGGCATTCCTGGCAAGCCGGTTGGCTTCCGGTATTAACTGGCGTGAAACAAGTTCAGGGTACTCATCCCTGAAAGCAAGAATGGCAGAGGGTTCTATTCCGACCAGGGGTACATCATCCGATACATGATCTTTCAACAGGTTTACATTAAATTCCGCAATAGACCTCGATTTCCTGAGCATTCCCTTGGACAGGTATGTCCGGCCACTCTCCAGATGCGGTAATGTCCGTATCCGGTACCCCAGCCTGTTGAACAGCCTGACTGCCTTGATCCCTATTTCAACATCATTGTAGTTGGTGAATTCGTCCACAAACAATATAAGTTCCTTATCCTGAGTGAGTATGCCGGCATTAAGTTCCGGAAGATGCTTTTTCAGCCATTTCCTGAAGGTCATTTTGTATAATGCAGGGATGCTTCTTTTTACCGAGAACCCCAGCATTCTCTTTATCAAACCCGACAGAAGCCTGTTCCTTATAAAGAAATTGAAAACCTGTGGCAGCCGGGCCCCCAGGGCATTTATCTTTGAAATGTGTGCAATCAGCCTGGTTCGCAGAGGTATTCCGTTAGAATCATAATAATGCTGGAGAAACTCAGCCTTCATTTTAGCCATATCCACATTGGAAGGACATTCGGATTTACATCCCTTACAGGAAAGACAGAGGTCGAGGGCCTTATATAACTCCTTGTGATCAAATGGATTATCCTTCTTTGAATTAGTAATATACTCACGAAGCAAATTGGCCCTGGAACGGGTTGTGGTGTGTTCATCCCTGGTGGCCATAAAACTCGGGCACATGGTGCCCCCCATCAAGGCAGATTTCCGGCAATCTCCTGATCCGTTACATTTTTCAACCATGCGCATTATCCCGCCAACTGCAGAAAAGTCAAAAACAGTCTCTATTTCCCTTACTTTCTGTCCGGATACATAGCGCAGCGACTCATCCATGGCCGGGGTATCGGTTATTTTTCCGGGATTGAATATTCCTTCGGGGTCCCAGGCCTGCTTGAGCTTCCTCAACAGGTCATAATTATGCTGCCCGATTATTATGGGTATAAACTCCCCCCTCAGGCGGCCGTCACCATGCTCACCGCTCAATGAACCCCTGTATTTTTTTACCAGGTGGGCCGTATCCTCAGCGACCTTTCTGAACAATTTGACATGTTCGGGATCTTTCAGGTTCAATACCGGCCTCAGATGCAGTTCCCCCACAGAAATGTGCGCATAGTAAACACAATCCAGGTCATAGCCGTTCAATATAGCTTTAAATTCATCTATATAGCTTTCAAGGACTTCAACATTGACGGATGTATCCTCAACCACCGGTACGGGTTTGGCGTCCCCCGGGATGTTTGACAGGACCCCCAGGCCGGCATTCCGCAGACTCCATATCTTATCTATATCCTCGCCTGTGACCATTGGAAAATGATAAGCAAGATCTTTGTTTCGCATGGCTTTTTCCAGCTCTTTATGGATATTTTCAATCTCTTCCATGCTGTCGCGGGCAAATTCAACGAACAGGATAGCTCCCGGGTCACCCTCAATGAAGAACCGGTTTTTCTGCTGGGTAATATTTTCCCTGGTACAATCCAGGACCACCTTATCAGCCAGTTCAACGGCAACGGGATTGAATTTCAGAGCAACAAGGTTGGCCCTTATTGCATCCTTTACGGTAAGGCAATGGACACAGATCAATCCTTTTGCTTCCGGAGGCAGTGGAACAAGGTTCAGGGTAATTTCAGTTAAAAAGGCCAGGGTCCCTTCTGAGCCTGCAATCAGCTTACAAAAATTGAAATCAGGTACATCTTCAGTATCCTCAGTATCTCCATTCCTGAAGGGTGCAGAATCAAGCAAAATGTCAAGTGCATAACCCGTATTGCGCCTTTTGATCGAGGGATCAGGGTATTCTTTCCTGATCATTTCCTGGTTCGTTTTATCCGAAAGGATCTCTCTGATATTCCTGTATATGAGGTTTTCAAGCTGTGAACCTTCACATTTTGCCTCAAAAGCACTTCTGTCAATGGTTTCAAAAACCACTTCGCTTCCATCGGAAAGGATGGCCCTGGCTGCAAGGAGATGATCCCTGGTAGTTCCGTACACCAGGGAATGGCCACCTGCAGAATTATTCCCTACCATTCCACCAACCATACACCGGTTTGATGTGGATGTTTCGGGAGCAAAAAATAAACCGTATGGCCTGAGATGCAAATTCAATTCATCCAGTACCACACCGGGTTGTATCCTGACTGTCCTGTTCTTCAGATCAACTTCAAGGATGCGGTTCATGTACCTGGATACATCAACCACAATGCCATTACCTACGACCTGACCGGCCAGGGAAGTCCCGGCGCCCCTGGGTATCAGTGAGCATTTATTATTACGGGCAAAAGCTGTCAGCTGTTTAATATCTTCACTGTTAACAGGACGGGCAATAGCCATGGGGATCTCCCTGTAAGCAGAAGCATCCGTAGCATACATCAAACGGCTGGAATCATCTGTCAGCAGGTCTCCGGTAAGTTGTTTCTGAAGCAGTTTAAGCTCACCGGATAATTCAGGAATGTCCATGATGAGAGTGAATTATCTGGTATGAAATTGTAAAGATAGTAAAGATGCCTGAAGATAGCAGTTGGATCCCGGATGGTTTAATGTTACCACCTGTTAAGAAACACGAGTTTATTGTTGATATTCATTCCGGGCAGCATAAAGTATTAGTTTTTTTTGATTATTTTTAAAGAGCTATTTCTAACCTTCATAAAATAATGATTATCAATGAATTTACTGGATACCATAAAGGAAAACGCAAAAAAACATCAGCAGCGTATCGTACTTCCGGAGGCTACTGAAGAAAGAACGCTCAGGGCAGCCGATCAGGTTATAGGCGAAGGCCTTGCTTCGGTAATTTTACTCGGCAACCGGGAAAAGATCCTGCAGCTCTCAAAAGAATTTGGCCTGGTCAATATTGAAGGCGCTGCTATTGTCCAACCTGAAAACCATGAAATGAAAGATGCGTATATCGATCTTATGGTCGAGCTGCGCAGTCATAAGGGACTGACAAGGGATGAAGCGGCAAGACTGATTGTTGACCCTCTGTACCTGGGAACTCTAATGATTAAAAACGGGGATGCTGACGGTGAGGTAGCCGGGGCAATGAACGCAACAGGAGACGTATTACGGCCTGCTTTTCAGTATGTAAAGACCCTGCCGGGTATAAGTGTTGTATCAGGGGCTTTTATCATGATCCTTAAAGACAGGGAATTCGGTAATGATGGCATAATAGTATTTGCCGATTGTGCCGTACATCCCGATCCTACCGACAGGGAACTGGCAGAAATCGCAATTGCCACAGCAAAAACAACCCGGGCCATAGCAGGGTTTGAACCAAGGGTAGCCATGCTGAGCTTTTCAACCAAAGGAAGCGCCAGTCATGAGCATGTTGATAAGGTGATCAATGCCACCTCCTATGTCAGGGAGATGGCCCCGGATATAAGTGTAGACGGTGAACTGCAGG
>CAZILN010000228.1:0-24321 GCA_964540005.1 uncultured Bacteroidaceae bacterium
TTGAAGCCCCGGTTTTAATTGAGGAGGTAATTATTAAGCCCTTCAGTAAATCAAAAAAAAATGGAACCACCAATTACAACCATATAGGTAACTGGTGTGGATGGGGAGGATCACGTTTTGGGAGCGGTCATGAGATAGGCACCAGGATTGACTTAGGCAGTTCGCCTGTCTTTATAAGTAGTCTGCACATTCATGTTCATCGACAGGCCTTTGATACAAGTCTGTTCAGATTACATATACGTTCAATAATCGATTCAATACCATCAGATGAATTGTTAAACACTAGTGTATTATTTCCTGTTACAAAAGAGTCCGGATGGGTTGATATTGATTTAAGCAGCTACAATATCGTATTAGAAGGCGATGTAGCCCTGACTCTTGAATGGTTAAAGGTCAGTGGCATGAATGAAGACAGGGCAATGACAATTAACAATAAACTGACATCTGAATATGTCCTTTTTAATACCAAAAAAAAACAGGGCTGCACATTGACAAGATGGGGGGTGGAAGCAGACTGGACAATGCATAACAATGGAAGTCCAGGTATCTATGTAACAATCCGGGAGTAAAAAATCTGTGCAGGATATTAAATTAGCCGCCTGACAGTGCGAAGCATTGTAGCGGCGTTTTAATTCTACCCCAAAATATAATAGGATATTAAATTAGCCGCCTGACAGTGCGAAGCATTGTAGCGGCGTTTTAATATCCTATTATTATTTACCCAGTATCTTGAATTCAACGCGGCGGTTCCTGGCTCTTCCCTCCTCAGTATCATTGGGAGCAATAGGCTGGCTGAAAGCATAACCTTTGGCTTCAAGCTTGCTCTTATCAATACCTTTCTCAACAAGGTAGTCCACAACGGCTTCGGCCCTGCTTTGAGATAATTTTGTATTTGTTTTGAGTGAACCGGTATTATCAGTGTGTCCTGATATCTCCATGCTTATACTCCTGTTGCTTTCCATGAATTTCACTACCTGGTCGAGTTGTGGAAAGGATTCAGGTTTCAGGGTTGCTTTGCCTGTCTCAAAAAATATATTCTCCAGTACAACCGTGGCGCCTACTTCGACTTTTTCCAGGCCGAAATCCACAGGAATCTCCTCCCCTGATGCTTTACGTGAAATATCAACCATATCAAGGAAAAGCATGTAATCTGTTGCGACGATCTCGACTCCATAAGCTTTCCCCTCAGGCAGGACAGCCCTGTATGCCCCGCTATCATTAGTTATGGTAGTGGCAACCACCTTGCTCTTATCCACATCTATGAAATCAAGTTTTGCCTTTACACCTTCGCCGGAACCTATATCATACACTTTACCTATCAGGATGAAAGAGGTATCTATACTCAGCAATCCGGGAACAGTGAAAAAACCTGTCTTTTTCTCATCAATAGTTCCGGCTATCAGTATATCCTCGGTACTCATCAGCATTTCTTTTTCTGATCCCAGGAAAAATATCTGGAAAATGTCCTTACCTCCAAGACTCCCTAACCTGTCAGCTGAATAATAGGCATACTTGCCTCCCTCATCCGTGGAATAAAACAATTCATCATCCGGTGTGTTTATCGGATAACCAAGGTTAACGGGACTCGTCCATTCACCCAGGTCATCCTTAACCGATTTGAAAACATCGTAGCCCCCCATGGAATTATGTCCACGGGAACTGAAGTACAGGGTCTGACCATCGTTTGAAATATAAACACCTTCCTCATCATAGGTCGTGTTGATGGTACGACCTATATTTTCAGGCTTACCCCACTTGTTTACAGCAGTTCTTTCGGAAAAAAATACATCTTTACCCCCGTAAGTCTCTTTCTCATCTGATGAGATGAAATAAATTGTTTTGCCATCCTTACTGAGGCTCATACCGGTTTCCCGCTGTTTCGAATTGAACCGCGACATGGATTTCGGTGATGACCAGCTTCCTTTCTTTACCTGGCTGGAATACAGGTTCCCTCCCTGTTTATCACCTTTGTACACAAACAGGTTCTTTCCATCGGCAGACAATCCTACCGCAGCAGTATTGGAACCCATATCACTGATCGGTTTGCCTATATTAACAGCTTCGCCCCATTCCCCGTCTTTATTCACACTGTAATAGATATCTTCATAAAATTTATTGTCAAGCTCAGACCTCTTTGCTTTTTCATGATGCTGCCGGCGGGATGTCAGATACATAATGGAATCACCGGAGCCAAAAATCGAATAATAATCATCTGCCGTGGAATTCACCTTATCTCCAATATTATTAATGATTACCCTTACAGGTTCAGCAACCAGTATTTTACCATTGTTGCATTCATCAATATGCCTGTCAATAGTTGCCCGGAGAACATTTAATTCTTTCTGGGAAAGTGAATTCTTAAACTCAAGGTAGTGCTGAATGGCTTTGTCAAATTCCATCACCATGTGATAGGATCTGGCCAGCATAAACTGGATGTCAGTACTTACTTCATTATCAGCAACATAGGCCTTCCTGAAGTAATTGATTGCCTCGTACTTCCGGTCTGCAAATAAATAACAAACCCCAATTTTGTAATTCAGCTCCGGGTTCTCAGTATTATAGCTGTTTGCAGACAGGTAATGTTCCCGTGCTTCGGGATATGTGCCCCTTCCTTCCTTATACAGTTTATCGCCGGATTTGATATGGTTCCAGGCTTCATCCAATCCGCTTTCCTGTGAAGTCTTAAATTCCGCCTTGCTGATCTTTACCTTCATGTCCTGGCTATAAGCTGCCGGTAGAAATACACCCGTAAATAAAAGGCAGATTATGAATTTTCTGAATCTCATCATCATTATAATTTTATTGGCATTCCTGTAAATATTGAATAGCCTCTTCAACACCCAGTTCTGCTGCCCTGTTCCAGTCTTCGCAGGCCCCACTGAGATCACCCGTCAATTCCTTAATGAATCCACGATTCAAATATGCCTGTCCAAATGAACTGTTTAATTCAAGGGCCTGATTGAGTTTTTCAAGTGCAGAGGTATTATCATTGAGTTTTGCATAGGTGCTTCCAAGATTGTTCAAAACCGGAGGATAATTCTCCTGTATATTAATTGCTGCATTAAAATCTTCAAGTGCCTCTTCATAATTTCCCAGCTGGAATTTAGCACTTCCCCTGTTATTATATGCCATATAGAAACTGTTGTCAAGATTTATTGCCACCGTAAAACTCTCAACAGCACCCTGAAAGTCGCCCAGTTTTATCTTCACGCTTCCAAGGTTATCATGGGCAACGGGGAAGTCAGGCAGGTAGTTTACGGCTTGCATGTAATCATACATTGCACCCTGGTTATCACCCAACATCCTTTTGGCCGTACCTCTGTCGTGATAAGCCAGCGCATATTTAGGATCGAGATCCAGTGCCTCGGTGAAATTTACACTGGCATTCTTATAATCATCATTAACCAGCTGGTTCAGCCCACGATAATAATACAGAAATGCCGTTTTAAAACCGCGATCCACGGCTGCTTGATAATCCTCTTCCACTGCCTCAAATCCGCTCTGCCCGAAGCTGGCATAAGCCCTATAGAAATACGCTTCTCCCAGTCCGGGATCAATCTGAATAGCACTGTTAAAGTCCTGAATGGCCTTATCCTGCTCATTCAGCTCCAGATGTGTCCTGCCTCTCTGGAGATAAGCCAGGCTATTATCAGGATCAAGCTCCAGGGCAGCTGAGAAAAACTCTGCCGCAGCAAAATAATTTTCCCCCGAGATACTCTCAATTCCCTTGTTATATGATTCTTTCGCCTTTTTCTTGTTTTTCTGATTATTTGCAGCCTCTGAAGGAGTCGGATCCTGCGCAAATGAAGCAAAAAGAAAGGGGTAACAAATAATGAAAAATAATATCGTTTTCTTCATACAAATGTTATTATATTGTCTGGAAATATACGGAATATATGGAATATGATTCCCTGGAATATTAAATTTTATTAAAAATAGAAAATTTAATTTATTTTTATTTATTATTTCAGAATCGCACATTTACAAAGGGAAAGAAATCATCTCACCTGCAGAGAGAATATGATAACAGATCTTACATACTTGAAGAATATGACTGATGGTGATAAGGTCCTGATACAGGAAATGATTGATATATTTGTCAAACAGGTTATCGAATATACCGAGCAGATGAAGGATCTTTTTGAACATTCTAACTGGCTTGAGTTAAGCAGGCTTGCTCATAAAGCAAAATCCTCACTTGCAATAATGGGGATGAAAGAAATGTCAGGAAAAATGAAGGAACTTGAAATACTAGCCCAGGAAGGTAAGCAGGTAAATAAATATTCTGAGTATATTGATGAGTTTATTCATGAATGCAATGCTGCGGTTGAAGAACTTAAAAGTATTGAACTATTATAAACAAATTATATCTTTGCATCATGCTTAAAACAGAAAACATAAATGATGTTATCGTAGTTAAGTTTGACAATGTGAACAGGTTTAATGCCCTGATCGCTGAACCGGTTAAGGAACAGCTCAAGGGATATTTTAGTAAACCGAATATCAGGCTTGTTCTGAATCTGGATGGCATAAGTTTTATTGACAGCACCGGATTTGGAGTATTCCTCTCCATCATGAAAACTGCCAACAATAACTACGGATATTTCAAGATTTGCAGCATATCATCTGAAGTCATGGAACTCTTCAAACTGCTGCAGCTTCATAATGTATTTGAGATCTACAGCACCCTTGATGACTGCATCAAAAGCTTCGATTAATTCTCTTTAAATTAGCAAGCTACGGTACTGCATCCAGGAATTGCTTATCTGATTTGCTCAAGGTTTAAACTCCGCTGCCTGTTTTACCACTGATTAACTCCCTTGTACGATTATGAACACCCCATGTATCATAATCGTTCAAAAACCAGCAAAGCCAATTACAATAAATTCTTGTCTGACAACAACTTGTCATCAATGGCACGAATCCTGAGGTTATATAACAGGGGTCAGGTCAGTTCGATAGGATTTTAATCCGGATGGTACTAACCCTAAACAGATGATTATGTATTCACGGTTTCACAGGACTGGAGTACTGCTTATCAATTCGCTCTTACTGGCTTTTTTATACCAAATATTAATCTCTGCACAGCATACCGGATCTTTTGCAGATTCAGATAATGATCAGGACCTGGTATTTGATGATCCTGGCCGGATAAACATTTCCATCAATTTTAAGATGGCCAATAACCTGATTATTGTACCATTACAGATCAACAATTCTGACACCCTCTGGTTTATACTTGATACAGGAATCTCACACACAATCATTACAGATTTGCCCGGACCAGCAAGTATATACCTTAAGGATGCCGGGAAAATTGAACTTAAAGTACCCGGTTCCCCTTCTCCTGTCCGGGCCCTTCATTCCACAGGTAATGAAACAAGACTTTCGGGACTCACAGGAAGCAACCAGGATTACTATGTCCTTATCGATGAGAACCTGAATCTTTCACGCAGAATTGGATTTCCGGTACACGGAATACTGAGTTATTCGGTACTAAAATCCTTTGTTGTGGAAATTAATTATGAGAATCAGGTATTAACAGTGTATCAATCCGGACAATACCCCTACTCTAAACTGGCCGGAAAGAACCCTTCCATGCGCCTTTCTGTTCTTGATAACAAACCATATGCAATTACCAGTCTGGAACCAGGTAAGGGCATATCTATACCGGCAAAACTACTTATTGACACAGGGCTCAGTAATTCTATCTGGTTAAATAAAAACACCGTTCCAGGGGAGATTGTTCCGGAAGCAGACAGGAGAACCTACCTGGGATGCGGAATAGCAGGAGGGGTATATGGCAGAATAACCCGTATGAGTAATATAAGGTTGAATCATCATATTATCAGCAATGCAATAGTATGTTATCCTGACTCATCGGACCTCCTGTGCAACAATAGTACATCAGAAAATATGGGTAGCCTGGGTGCCGAAATACTTAAAAGGTTTACAGTATTGATCGACTACCCCGACAGCCTGATCACCCTCACAAAAAATAATGCTTTCTCAGAAGAATTCAATATGAATATGACGGGAATAGAGCTAATCGCTAATGGTTCTGATTACCGTAATTATGAAATCAGCCGGATACAGCCAGGTTCACCGGCTGAAAAAGCCGGATTAAAAATCGGTGATGAGATCATCTCCATTGACAGTATCCCGGTCACAAGCTACACCCTTAGCGACTTATACAGTTTATTAAGGCAGCAGGAAGGACATATCCTCTCATTTACCATAAACAGAAAAGGTCAAAAACTGACTGCAAATGTTAAACTGGAACCTTTCATCTAGAAGCAGCATTCTCACAATATGCCAATTGCAGTAATCTGTCTCTTCAGAACATCCGGATATACAATCTTTACCAGTGACTTTGCTATATTGAAGCTAATAATGTAGATATTCAATAATTGTTTTATTTTTATGGCGAAATTAACCCATTTAATTATGAATCTTATGACACTACGAATCCTATCTGTCATTGTGCTGGCCTTGCTCATGACAGCCTGTAATACACAGAAAAAGAATGACCAGCCTACCGGCCAGGCTGATCCCATGGAAGTAACTGTTGCCCAGATGCTCACTGATGCATCTGATCTGGTTGACCAGAAAGTTATGGTATCGGGGTCAGTCACCCATGTATGCAGGCATGGCGGACAGCGCTTATTTATTATTGGAGAGGATCCCGAGAAAACAGTAAAAATAACCACCGGAGAGGACATTGCAGAATTTGATATTTCACTGGAAGGAAGCAACATTCTCGTAAACGGTATTGTAAAGGAACTGATCATTGACGAAACATACCTGGCAGAATGGGAAGCAGAAATCCTGGCAGGAGCTGAAGAACCTGGCCAGGGAGAGGGTGAACGTCCGGGTGAACATGCTCATGCTGCGGGTGTGGAACCTGTTGAAGGTGAAGATGCAGTTCTTGAAGCTGAGGCTGAAACTGCAACTGAAGCGCAGATAAAGGCACAGCTTGATAATATCCAGAGCATAAGGGATGAAATCGCCGGATCCGGCAAGGATCACCTTTCAGAATACTGGATTGAAGCCATCAGTTTCTCCCTGATCGAAGCAGAAGCAGATACTGAAGAAACAGAAGAATAACAGTTCAATCAGTATATCGAAGCTGGCTTTGAATCAAGCCAGCTTTTTTATTTTTATCTGATCATTACAGGAAGCCATGATCAGTAGCCCTTGAATCGTATAAAAAGTTATCCGGAATGAAGTGGAGAAAATGGAACCGTATCATACATCGTGATACGGGGTATATATTTTTCGGAATGAGCATCATTTATGGCTTATCCGGGATTGCACTTAATCATCTTCAGGACTGGAATCCTGATTACATCATAAAAACCAGGACTATCACCCTTGCCACTCCTGACAGGCTCCCCGGGGCATCCGTGGCCGAAATAAAAGAATTACTGTCAGGCATTGATGATGATCTTGTATATAAAAGCCATTATGCCCCTCAGACGGGATATTTAAAAATATTCCTTCGCAGCGGGTCCCTTACCATCAATACAGGATCGGGAGAAGGCAGGATGGAACTGCTGAAAAAACGGCCGGTCTTCAGGGAGGTTAACTTCCTGCATTATAATAAACCAAAGAAACTATGGACATGGTTCAGCGACTTTTTTGCCCTCGCCCTTATCCTTCTGGCCATCTCCGGTTTGTTCATGATCAGAGGTAAAAAAGGCATAACAGGCCGGGGGGCATGGCTGACTGTGGCCGGTGTCATTATCCCCCTTATTTTCTTAATAATTTACCTGTGGTAGGATTCGTATCATGGAGAAGATGCTGTAACTAATCCTCTAATTTCTGAACCAATATTGACTGCTTATTTTCTATATAATTAGTATATTCGAAGATTATGCTGATCTAAGTATTGCTTAGCAGATAGTTTACCAGTAATACCACCATGCTATGAGCGAAAAGATACTAAAAGCCCTGATGCAGTTATTTGCAATTATTGCACGACCCGGCAGCAGCCGCAATGACAGGTTAATTGTTGTTGAGTCATTTTTAAAAAGGCAATTGAATAATGAACTGATCCGGGAATATCTTAAAGTATTTGAAGAATATTATACTACCTACCAGGAAAAGCTTGAGGAAGGTAGTAAAAAGCGGGTCCGGATGATCTCCGCGAGTTCTGTACGGGTCCTCAAAATCTGTACGGCAATAAACGAAGAACTGGCACAACCACAGAAAATCATCGTACTGATACAGCTGCTTGAATTCGTCAAAAGCGACAGCGAGGTAATTACCGAGCAGGAGCTGGAATTCCTGAACACTGTCGCAGAAACTTTCAACATTCCGGAGGACGAATACCGGCACCTGCGCGACTTTGTCCTCTTATCATTTGATGAAGTGCCCAGTTCTGAGGAGATCCTGATAATTGACAGTAAAGATGACACGGAGTTCAAGAATGCCAAGCACATGTCCATACCAAACTTCCAGGGACAAATACGTGTTCTCCATATAATGAGTACTAAGATGTACTTCATCAGGTATTTCGGATCAAGTGAAATGTACCTGAATGCTCACCTGATGCTGGAGGATAAGGTATATGTATTCACCACCGGGTCATCTATACGGAACCAGCAGATCAAGCCTTTGTATTACAGCGATGTCGTAAACCGCTTTCAGCTGGATAAGATCAAGGAAAAGATAGTGTATGAAGTCCGTAATATCGAATATCGTTTTAAAAGCGGGAAAATAGGTCTTCATAAAATGAGTTTCCTTGAAGAATCAGGAAGCCTGATAGGAATCATGGGAGCCAGCGGAGCCGGCAAATCCACCCTTCTCAACGTGCTGAACGGATCATCCGAACCGACTGAAGGACAAATACTGATCAACGGAATTGACATTTTTAAGGACAGGGACGATATTGAGGGTATCATAGGGCATGTGTCACAGGATGACCTTCTGATAGAGGACCTTTCTGTTTATCAGAACCTGTACTACAATGCCAAACTTTGCTTCGATAATTATAATGAAGAACAGATCGTTGAAGCGGTCAAAACAACCCTTGAAAACCTGGGATTGTGGGAGATAAGGGACATCCAGGTTGGTAGTCCCCTGAATAAGAAGATCAGCGGTGGTCAGAGAAAGCGGCTCAATATAGCCCTGGAA
Organism: uncultured Bacteroidaceae bacterium; assembly: GCA_964540005.1. Classification (GTDB taxonomy): domain Bacteria; phylum Bacteroidota; class Bacteroidia; order Bacteroidales; family SM23-62; genus CAZILN01. The sequence goes on from CAZILN010000228.1 coordinate 9,139, forward strand.
CTGATCAGGGAACCCGCGGTCCTGTTCCTCGATGAACCGACTTCCGGACTCTCTTCCAGGGATTCCGAGAACATTCTTGACCTTCTGAAGGAACTTTCCCTGAAAGGCAAACTGGTCATGGTCGTGATCCACCAGCCATCTTCGGATATATTTAAAATGTTTGACAAACTGATTGTACTGGATACAGGAGGCTGGCTGATCTATACCGGTCCACCGGTAGAATCAATTATTTATTTTAAGGAACGCATCCATCATGCCAATTTCAATGAGAGTGAGTGTCATGTGTGCGGTAACGTGACACCCGAACAGGTATTCAATATTGTAGAGGCCAATGTGCTGGATGAATATGGCAATACAACAAAAGTAAGGAAAGTCGCCCCTGTCGAATGGCATCATGATTATCTTGAATTTCAGCAGGCGGATTTTACACCGCCGGATGAATATACAATGCTGCCCGAGATACAGTTTAAGATCCCGAACAGGCTCAGGCAGTTCTTCATCTTCGCCAAAAGGGATGTGCTTTCGAAACTGGCCAATACACAGTACCTGGTTATCAACTTCGTGGAAGCTCCCTTCCTGGCATTATTACTGGCCTCTATTGTCAAATACTATGACGAAACCGTGGCGAATACCTATGGATATTATCTTGACAAGAATTCAAACCTCCCTGTGTATATTTTCATGTCAGTTGTCATAGCCATTTTCATGGGCCTGACGGTAAGTGCGGAGGAGATCATCAAGGACAGGAAGATCAAAAAACGGGAAGCCTTCCTTAATTTGAGCTGGTCGGGCTACCTCTTCTCAAAAGTAGCTGTATTGTTCTTTATATCCGCCATACAGGCACTTAGCTATGTGCTGATCGGGAATGCGATCATGGAAATTAAGGGCATGTATTTCCATTACTGGCTGGTCTTATTCAGTGCATGGACTGGCTCTATCATGATGGGTCTGGTCATATCGGACAGTTTTAAGACAGTTGTTACAATTTACATCCTGATCCCCTTCCTGGTAATACCACACATCCTGCTGAGCGGGGTCATGGTGAAATTCGAGAAGATCAACCCCAAGATCAGTTCCCCTGTCAATATACCATTTTACGGTGAGTTAATTACTGCCAGGTGGGCCTATGAGGCAGCCGCTGTACACCAGTTTAAGAACAACGACTACAGCAGGAATTTCTACAGGTTCGATAAAGCGGTGAGCAATGGCAATTTCAAGAAAATGTACTGGTATGACGAGATGATCAAAAAGACTAATTCCATTGAAAGAAACCTCAATAATGCGGATCAGGAGGAGGTATTGCGAGACCTCAGGGTGCTGAAAAACGAGATCACCAAGGAAAACAGGCTGAATCCACTGGTGAAGTTTGAAAACCCAGAGAGAATCAATGCCGAGAACCTGTCCACTACCCTCCTGTTAGACCTTCAGGATTATATTGAGAAGATCAAGCAGTATAATATTACACTCAGTAATAAGGCCGGGGATGCAAAAAATGATCTGACAAAGGAAATGGAACTGGAAATGGGACCTCAAGCATTTCGTAAGCTGATCAGGGACCATCATAATAAACAGCTGTCAGATTTTGCCATAAACAGTGATGTGATTGAAAAGATCATTGAATATAAAGACAATTTATACCAGAAGTCCGATCCCATCTACCTTGATCCGCAGCAGAAGTTTATCAGGGCTCATTTCTATGCACCGAGGAAACAGATATTCGGGAAGTACTATGATACCTACTGGGTTAATATATTAGTTATCTGGATTATGACCATAGGATTCTTCCTGGCATTGTATTTCAGGCTGCTTAAGAGACTGCTTGATTCATTCGAGGAACTGGGCCATCGGTTAAACAAAGGCAGTGGTTAGGATCCCCTGCTGATGCAATAGACAGGCGTTCTGCTTTACCCAATAGAAAAGCCGCCTCATCTGAAATGACAAGACGGCTTATTCAGTGTATACTATAATGTAAAAAGCTGCAGCTGTGCAGCTTTCTTATATACCTAAAATAAACTATTCAACTATTTCAATCATCTTGAACGGAACCCGGATGATAGACTCGTAGTCCTCTCCAGCTTCCAGCATATCCTCATCATCCTCCTCATAATGCCAGTTGATAATGACATCATTCTTGGCCTTATGAATGGCTTCAAGCTTCTTGAAGACATCAAGGATGCACTTTGAAGAGCTGGTGTTGAAATATTCCAGCTGCACATTAACAATGGTTTTCTCTGCCGGACTTCCGCCATACTCTTCCAACCAGTCTACCAGGGGTTTGTAAAACTCTATAGAGTTCTCAGGAATGGATCTTCCCTTGATCTCAACAACTCCTGTACCAGCGTCAAATTTTACTGTAGGGGTTTTCGGTGTGCCTTCGATTGAAATTGGTTCCATACTCAATATCAATTAATTAGTTAGTAACAATTTAGGAAATATATACATCAAGATTGAAAAAATAATAGTCGTCTTCGTAATGCTGAAAGGTATACTCCAGTTTGTTCCCGGTCTTCCTTGCAATATCTACCAGGCCTAATCCCCCACCTCCCTTGGCAGACAGCTTCTGATGATTCAGGATAAATTTATACATATCCTTTAGTTCGTCCTTGGAAAGGGAGTTGATCTTATCAATTTTATCCTTCAGGAATTTGATCTTTTCGGATGTAATGAAATTCCCACATGTAATCTTAATAGTGTCATTCACCTTGGCAATTACCAGGACCCCAAACTTGGAATCAAATTCCTTCTTGATATCATCAGGTAATTCCTCTACATGATGATACAGATTCTGAAGACTCTCAACAAGAACATTATATACTTTCTTTCTAACCTTGGCTTCCTCGTCTGCAGCTTCAAGCTTCTCTTCAATATCCTCCAGAACACTATTTATGAGATCTGTCGTGATGCTTCCTTTATACGCCAGAAGAACATTTCCACCATTCAGCTTAGAATAATACTCGTGTACATCAAAGCTCATACAGGGTAGTACTTTTACTCAAAATAAATATAAAAATTTTCTTTCAGCTCAGCAAATATATAAAAAATAATCAGTCCGCAAAAAATTGGCTTCTAAAGGCTTTCAACTGTCTGCAACTGTTACAATAAGATTTCAAGATATGAAAGTAGATAAAAATCCAGATTTTTCCTGATAAATCTTATTTATTTATTCACAGGCCTTATGCTACGGACCAAATTCAAGCGATTTAGGTTGCTTCATTACGGTATTTTGATTTCATACTGCCCCTGTATAAACTGAAGGCACTATAATGACACTCGAGAGGACCATTAAACAGGACGACACGTTTTGATGGTCGTAATCCGAAGTGTTTCATAGCCTCTTTATTGCTGCTCAACACCCAGGCCTCATGCCCTGTGAAGTTGCTTTTAAGCCTGTCCCCTATCCGGCTGTAAAAGTCATTTATATCCTCTTTGCCAAGTCGCTCTCCGTAGGGTGGGTTCATGATTACCAGGATGTTCTCTGAAGAAGGCTGTACCTTGAAAAAATCTTTTCGGCTTACAGTAATACTGTCTTTCAGCCGGGCAGCAGCCAGATTGGATATACAAGCCAGTACAGCCTGACCCGATATATCGGAACCGATAATTTCAGGTTTCTTATCAGGCTCTGTGCTACTGTAGGAACTGATCTCACTGAATAATTCCGGATCATAGTCTCGCCAGCGCTGAAAACCATATGACCTGCCTGTAAAACCGGGAGGAATGTCAAGAGCAATCATCGCTGCTTCAATTAAAAGGGTCCCTGATCCGCACATAGGATCCATCAGTGCCTGTTCACCCTTCCAGCCGCTGATCAGTACCATTCCGGCAGCCAGCACTTCATTCAAGGGTGCTGCAGACTCTTTTATCCGGTACCCCCTTTTATGCAACGACTCTCCGGAGCTGTCAAGTGAGAGGGTGCATTGCTGCTGATTGATATGTATATTGATCCTCAGATCAGGAGCATCATGGGATACCGATGGTCGCCTGTTCTGCTTTTCCTTGAATTGATCAACTATAGCATCTTTAACCCTGAGGGATACATATTGTGAATGAGTAAATACATCCGAATACACCACACTGTCTACATGAAGGCTGCCACGGGCATCAAGGTATTCTCCCCAAGGGACCTTCCTGACACGATCATATAATTCATTGTCGTTCCTGGCTGTAAAACGACTGATTGGCAGTAAGATACGTAAGGCTGTCCTGAGACGGTAATTCGCTTTGTATAATAAATCCCTGTTACCCTCGAACTGAACAGCCCTTTTCAGTATCCTGATATGCTGACCGCCAAGCTTCTGTATTTCATCTGCCAGTAAGTGTTCCAGTCCGAATAAAGTTTTAGCCAGTATTTCCATAGATAGTTCTTATTAATAATCCTTTGAAATGAAATCATTAACTGCCCTGATAGCACTTTGACAACGAAGTTGATTGCTGCCTTTTATCACAACGACAGGAAATCCGAAATTCTCAGCTTCCTTTCTGTACATATGAAAGAGTTTCATCCTCATTTCTCCGGGATTTTCCCTGACCTGATCGGCAACCCATGGCAGATCCGGATAACACAGGAGAAACAGGTCGATATCTGCATTTTCCAGGTATTCATCAATCCATCCAGGATACCGTCCGAAGGCTATATTGAACCACACTTTGGTAATAACCAGCCATGTATCATAAAAGAGGTATTGACCTGTCTTTCCAAGCATTTCCTTTTCCAGTTTTACCTGGACTTCAGCAATATGTTCCACATCTTCATAAATATATGGCCTTTTCAGTTCAGAAATATATTTCCGGGCATATTCATTAATATACAGGCCATTAAAATGCCTTGACAGGTCTTGTACAAGGCTTGTTTTACCGGTCGATTCCGGACCTGATATCACTATTCTTCTAAGGCCCGTACTCATTAATAAAGGTTTTTTTCCACTGGAAATAGCCCACAACCGCTATGCCGGCATATATGACATATAAGAATGTGGTTGGATACATTGCTTTGTACAGGTATAAACCTGCTGCAACTGCATCAATAACAATCCATAACAACCAGTGCTCAATGATCTTCCTTGCCAGCATCCAGGTGGCAATAATGCTAGCGGCAGTTGTAAAGGCATCTCCCCATGGAACATCAGAATCAGTAAACTGCTCGAGAACCTGTGCAATGGAAACAAAAAGAATTATAAAAATGAGAAAGGATAATACAAGCACTTTCCGTGAAGCCTGTGAAACCGGTAAATTACCAGCCTTATCTCCACTGTTCCCATAAACCCAGTGATACCATCCGTAACAGCTGATCACCAGATAATACCCCTGCAGGCTCATATCGGCATAAAATCCGGTCACAAAAAAAATGTATATGAAAAGACCTGCGGATATTATCCCGAAAGGCCAGAGCCATATCTTCTGCCTTACTGAAAAATACAGGTAAATCAGGCTGCTTATGACACCCAGGACCTCAATATAGGCTGAAGATAAAAAATCGAGAACCAATTCGTGATGATGAATATTGGAATAAACTACTGATTATTCTGTCTCTGAAATACAGCCTGGTACATCTTGGAACCGTCCAGGACTTCAAGAGCTTTTTGTACTGAGGGATTGATGGTATTAATAATTTCATAAAAACAGCTCGTATTCCATAAATCCCTGGCAATATATGCCTTGACCAGTAATTTAAGGTAATCTTCAGAGTTATTGTAATCTTCCTCGTCAAATTCCAGTCCTTCCTTCCCGGCAAATTCCACCAGTTCCTGCATTACCTCGTCAGTTACTATAAAGTTATTCTTATAGAGCTCAAAATCAGGATAAGCCGACAGGAGTTCAGACCTGTGGTCATCAACATAAGAGAGGATATAAGTATTAAATAATCCCCGGTTCAGAATTTTGCGGTAATAATCTGAGAAATAGCTGGTGTCTATAGGTACAAAGAAGTCCGGCATGATCCCTCCTCCACCATAAACGGTCCGCTGACTCAGCAGGGTTTCATACCTGAGGGAGTCAGGGAAAGCTATTTTATCTTCATCACTGAGTTCTCCGTTATTATATCTATGTACCAGGTCCTGTGAATAATCCTCAAAGCCATTCGAATAGGATTTCTGTATAAGACGGCCTGTGGGTGTGTAGTATCTGGCAATTGTCAACCTGATCATTGAGCTATCGATCAGTTTGAGTGGGCTCTGTACCAGGCCCTTGCCAAATGACCTTCGTCCGACGATTATCCCCCTGTCCCAATCCTGGACAGCGCCTGCAACAATCTCACTGGCAGAGGCGGATCCCTCATCTATGATAATTATCACCCTTCCTTTCTGGAACTCGCCGCGGGAAGAAGCCTTAAAAGTCCTCCTGGGATGATTTAATCCTTCAGTATATACTATGAGCTTATCATTATCAAGGAATTCGTCAGCGAGCCTGATGGCTACATCCAGGTAGCCTCCGCCGTTATTGCTCAGATCAAGGATGAGGTCCTGTATTCCCTGCCTTTTTAATTCTGCAAGAGCCTTCCTGAACTCGTCTAGGGTAGTAAAGGCAAAACGGTTGATCTTTATGTATCCCGTCTCCTGGTTAATCATGTAGTTAGCATCCACGCTATAGATTGGTATCTTATCCCGGGTAATGGTAAAATCCAGTAATTCGTGAACCGATCTCCTTTTTACTGAAACAGTTACCCTGGTACCTTTATCCCCGCGCAGTTTCTTGTATACATCAGTGGTCTTTATGCCGACGCCGCCAACATTCTCGGATTCGATCTTTACGATCCGGTCCCCGGCCATTATCCCGACTTTTTCAGAGGGACCCCCAGGAATAGGGTTAATTATAAATATGGTATCATCCAGAATATTGAATGACACTCCAATTCCTTCAAAATTCCCCTGAAGGGGTTCAGACATCTCCTTAACTTCTTCCTTGGTGAGATAGGTGGAATGAGGGTCAAGTGTTTGAAGCATCTCAATAATGGCAGTCTCGACAAGATGCTGCTGATCAACACTATCCACATAATATTTGTCGATCCAGTTAAGGACCTGGCTGATTTTTACGGACTCATCGCTGAAAATCTGGGAAATTACCGGATTGGCTGTGAACAATAATACTGCAAAAAGGCTTATCCATACCCTCCTGGTACATCTTTTTCTACTCATCTGAAAGAATTTATGTTTGGAACACAAAAATAGTAAAAAACACCTGTCTGGAGGAGCTTTAACCCTAATTTAACAGTATCAGAGAAAAAGTATGGACTGGATAGTCAGGTTGTTTTAAACTGGAATGGCAGTCCGGTAAGGTCTGCCATCTCCCTGCCGCTTTCGAGTAGATGTTCATCGTCCTCATCATAGTACCAGTAAACAGAAACAACCATTCCCCTGTCATTGAACCGTTTTGCCTTATTAAGAATTGAGATCAGATATCGGATGGTCCCGGAATTATAATACTCCAGTCTAAATATAAGATCTAATTCAGACCTTCCTTCCATTACAGCCTCTGCAATATATTCGCTCTCATAGCGGTCCATCCACTCCAGTACAGGACCATAAAAATCAATTACATTTTCAGGAAGAGAAATTCCGGTTATTTCGAATTTACCCTGGGCCGGACTAAAGCGTATGCCTGGAGTATAACCTGATGGATCCAAATTGAGAGATTCCATGATGGTGGAGAATATTGCTTAATTGATATTAGATTACATGTAAAAATAGTCAAAATATCTTATTCCCACTCGATTGTTGCCGGGGGTTTTGAACTGATATCATAAACCACCCGGTTTATTCCCCTGACCTTGTTAATGATCTCATTGGATATCCTTCCAAGAAATTCGTATGGCAGATGTGCCCAGTCGGCAGTCATGCCATCAGTCGATGTCACAGCCCGGAGGGCTACTGCATTTTCATATGTGCGTTCATCTCCCATCACCCCGACTGACTGAACAGGTAATAATATTACTGCTGCCTGCCAGGTTTCCTCATATAAGCCTGAATCATACAATCCCTGTATAAATATCTCATCAGCTTCCTGTAACATCCTCACTTTTTCCCGTGTGATCTCCCCCAGTATCCTGACTGCGAGTCCGGGACCGGGAAAAGGATGCCTTTGCAATATGCTTTCATCCAGTCCCAGGCTCCTGCCAACCCTCCTCACTTCATCCTTGAAGAGTGAATTCAGGGGTTCAACCACTTTCAGGTTCATCTTATCAGGAAGTCCCCCTACATTGTGATGCGACTTTATGGTTGCAGACGGACCCTTAACAGAAACTGATTCTATTACATCAGGATAAATGGTGCCCTGGGCCAGCCAGATAACATCTTTTATCTTACGGGATTCTGCATCAAACACCTCAATAAAATCCTTCCCGATCACTTTGCGCTTTTCCTCGGGATCGCTTATCCCTTTAAGATCGGACAGGAATTTATCACTGGCATCAACCCCTATCAAATTAAGACCTGCTTTTTTATAATTTGCAATCACCCTTGCAAACTCATCCTTCCTCAGGAGACCATTATCAACGAAAATGCTGGTAAGGTTCTTTCCAATGGCACGGTGCAGCAGCATGGCGCACACAGAAGAATCAACACCCCCTGACAGTCCAAGCACCACCTTGTCATCTCCCAGCAGAGCTTTGAGTTCATTAACGGTACTTTCCACGAAAGAGTCAGGGGTCCATAATTGGTTGCAGCCACAGATATCAACCAGGTAGTTTCTCAGTATCTCTCTGCCTTCATTAGTATGATAGACTTCCGGGTGAAACTGCAGGCCGTAAATCAATTCATCAGGGTGCTCGAATGCTCCCACTGAAATATCTACAGTACTGCTAATTATTCTGTAGCCTTCAGGAAGAGTTACAATGGTATCCCCGTGAGACATCCAGACCTGTGTTCCTTTACTGATATTCCTCAAAAGGGTCGATCCCTTATCAATTAACTGCAGGTTGGCCCTTCCATATTCTCGTGATTCTGAAGGAGCTACTTCACCTCCAAAAAAATGAGCAAGGTATTGTGCGCCATAACATATACCCAGTATGGGACGTTTCCCTTTAATGCCAGACAAATCAGGAATGGGAGCATCACTGTCCCTCACGGAAGCAGGACTTCCCGAGAGTATTATCCCTTTGATGGAATCATTAAGGACCGGAATTTTGTTATAAGGATGGATCTCACAATATACATTTAACTCACGCACTTTCCTGGCTATCAGCTGGGTATATTGTGATCCGAAATCCAGGATATATATCACCTCATCCATATGCTAGAATATTTTAAAATAGGTCCTCAGACCGGTTCCGGACCGGATTTATTCGTCCCTATCCTGTTGTACTTCATACACCTCTCCGTCATTTACTGCAAAGGTATCAGGAAAAATTTTCCGTGCCTCTTCTTCAAGTAGTTTTATATTTTTATATCTGGAAGAAAAATGCCCAAGCAAGAGTTTCTTAACCCCTGCCTTCCTGGCAATTTCAGCTGCCTGTATGCTTGTTGTATGGGTGGTCGATTCAGCCAGTTTAGCATCTTCCCCTGAAAAAGTGGCCTCGTGAAATAAGAGATCAATTCCCTCAATATACTTGATGATCCTATCGTCATATGCAGTATCAGAACAATAAGCATAGGATCTTTGCCTGAAAGGTGGTATCGTCAGTTCCTTATTCGGTATCAGCCTGCCCTTTTTATCAATATAGTCCTCCCCCTGCTTTATCTTCACTATGTCTTTAATAGCTATATTATATTGTAACACCTTGTCTTTCAATATATTATATTCTCCCGGCTTTTCCCTGAACAGGAAGCCACATGTTGGTATCCTGTGAGTAAGGGGTATTGTCTGTACTGAAATGCAGTCATCCTGGTATATGACAGCCGAATGTCCTGCATTGATCCTGTGAATAATTACATCAAAGGAAAGCTCGCTCTGGAAATACTTCATGTGATCCAGTAAGAGGTCTTCGAGCAGGTCCGGTCCATATATGTGAAGTGGGCGCTCCCTTCCCATAAGATTAAGGGATGAGATAAAACCAAACAATCCAAAAACATGGTCCCCATGAAGATGGGATATAAATACGTGATTTATCTTACCGAAACGGACATTGAATTTTCTTAACTGGATCTGGGTACCCTCACCGCAGTCAATTAAAAAAAAATGCTCATTTGCATTGAGCAAATGAGCAGGTGAAGATCTTTCTGAGGTTGGTAATGCTGAACTGCTTCCTAATATCCTTATTGAAAATGGCACATTTTACTATTTAGTCAGCAGACTGGATCATCTTGACACCTTCCTCGACATTATTGGTTATGTTCAATACTGTATCCAGTTGAGAAATGGTAATTAAACGTTCAACAGCCTCGTTGAGACCGGTCAAAACAAAAGTTCCGCTGGCATTTTTGCAAAGACGATTGGCTACGAGAATTGCACTTAAACCGGAGGAATCACAATACCTCACATTATTCAGATCGAGGATAATGTTCTTCTCACCATTGCCTGATACCAATACAAGCTCTGATTTTAATGTAGGAGCTATATGTGTATCAAGCTTTTCTTCCAAAACTTGAATTGTGGTATAGTTGTCCAGTTTTTCAATTTTGAATTCCATAGTTGTAAATATTTTAAGTACAGCTTACTCCTTTTTTGCAGGTTTCTTGTCCTCTCCCTTTTTCTCGTTTTCCTCCATTTCTGTTTTCAGTGCTGCCAGCTCAGTAATGTCTCCAAGTGTGGTTTTTTCAAGGTTGCTCTTAATTTTCCTTGTTGCCCTCTTGGTATCAGTATTATCGCTTCTTCTCCGGGTATCCGTGTCACGCTTCTTTTGTTCCTCGTATACCCTGGTATGTGAAAGAACTATTTTCTTGGCAGATTTATTAAAATCAATAACCTTAAATTCCAGTTTCTCATCCTGTCTGGCGCGGGTCCCATCCTGTTTTAACAGGTGTTTAATCTGTACAAAACCTTCCACACCGTATTGCAGGGCAACCATTGCACCCTTATCCTGTACTTCAAGAATGGTTCCTTCATGTATGGAATCCCTGGTGAAAATCGTTTCAAAAACATCCCACGGATTCTCTTCCAGCTGCTTATGACCAAGACTCAGTCTCCGGTTTTCTTTGTCTATCTCAAGAACAACAACCTCGATATCTGCTTCAATTGAAGTAAACTCAGCAGGATGTTTGACTTTCCTGGTCCATGACAAATCCGAAATATGAATCAGTCCATCCACACCCTCCTCTATTTCAACAAACACACCGAAGTTAGTAAAGTTACGAACTTTTGCTGTATGTTTAGAAGAGATGGCATATTTTTCTTCAATTTTTTCCCATGGATCCGGTTTAAGTTGTTTAATACCCAGCGACATCTTGCGCTCTTCCCTGTCCAGTGTGAGGATTACAGCAGGTATCTCGTCGCCTACTTTGAGAAATTCCTGAGCACTCCGCAGGTGCTGGGACCATGACATTTCTGAGACATGTATCAGTCCTTCTACGCCGGCAGCTATTTCAACAAAGGCTCCATAGTCTGCCATTACGACCACCTTACCGGTCACCTTATCACCCACATTAAGACCTGCATCCAGGGAATCCCATGGATGGGGCGTTAATTGTTTAAGGCCAAGAGCTATCCTTTTCTTATCATCATCAAAATCCAGGATAACGACATTTAGTTTCTGGTCCAATTGAACGATCTCTTCAGGGTGATTAACGCGCCCCCATGAAAGGTCAGTTATATGTATCAGTCCATCTACCCCTCCAAGATCAATAAAGACCCCGTAGGAAGTTATGTTCTTAACCGTTCCCTCCAGTACCTGACCCTTCTCCAGCTTGGCAATAATCTCCTTTTTCTGTTGTTCAAGTTCTTCTTCAATCAGTGCCTTATGACTGACTACCACATTCTTATATTCATGGTTGATCTTCACAACCTTGAATTCCATGGTTTTGCTTACATAGGCATCGTAGTCCCGAATGGGTTTAACATCAATCTGTGACCCAGGCAGAAAAGCCTCTATACCAAAGACATCAACAATCATTCCACCTTTAGTCCGGCACTTAATATATCCTTTGATTATCTCATCCTTGTCCAGAGCATTATTGACACGCTCCCATGAACGCATGGCCCTGGCTTTTTTATGTGAGAGAACCAGCTGTCCCTTTTTATCTTCCTTGCTTTCCACATATATTTCCACGCTGTCACCTGCGCTGAGTTCAGGATTGTACCTGAATTCATTCATGCTGACCACGCCTTCCGACTTATACCCAATATTAATGACAACTTCCCGTTTGCTCATTGAAATAACTTTGCCATCAACTACCTCGTTTTCGGCTACGGTTGAGAGGGTCTCGTCATATAGTGTTTCAAATCTGGATCTCTCAGCTGCTGAATAATCCTCATCACCATCCTTGAACCTGTCCCAGTCAAAGGTATCAGATGCAACTGATTCCTGACCGGCTGACGGAGAATCAGCGGTATCAGGACTGTCTGTGTCACTGCCCTTTTCTTTTTTCGCTTTTTCAGAAACCGCTTCAGTTTTTGCAGAAGCAGTATCAGCTTCTGCCTTGGTTCCGGTGGTGTCAGCTTCAGGTTCCTTTGTGGGAGCAGTCTCAGCCTTGGCTGCGGCATCATCAGCTTCAGGTTCCTTTGTGGAAGCCGGATCTGCTTCAACCTTAGTATCAGTTACATCTGATTCAGTCTTCTTTATAGAAACCTTGTCAGCTGCCTCTTTGGTGTCTGGGGTATCTGAACCGGATACAGTGTCAGAAGCTTTTTCGGCCTGCTTCCCAGTACTGGATTTTGCAGTAGATTTGGCTTCAGATGCTGTTTTTGTTTGTTTTTCTTTTTTTGCTTTTACATCCTCTTTTTCATCTGAGGTTCCTGTCTGCTGGGCTGCTGTTTCCTTGTCCTTACCTGAAGCTTCTGTGTCCTTCACCGGCCCGGAGGAGCCTGTGACATCTTCTTTGACATCAGGTGCTTCTTTTTGTTTTTCAGTCATTGGTAAAAATTCTTAATAATTAATAAGTTAGACAATATGTATAGATAAAATCGAGCTGCAAAATTATAATTTTATTTATATTAAAAAAAATAAATCGTTCACCCCTGCCAGGAGTTAAGATATGATTAAAAGTATCTATCTTTAAGGCCGTTCTCTGCAGAATATCAGAATTATGAAACGAACATGAAAAAATTTATCATTTTGTTCTTAAAAAGAAATGATTAATTTTTTCTTGAGAGAACGAGTGTAACGAGAGGTTGCACACGTTCTCAATTTTTTAATCAATTTATTTTTAATTAATTACAAAAATTTAAACGTGTGAAAATTACAATAATCGGAACCGGATATGTTGGCCTTGTTACAGGCACCTGTTTTGCTGAAACAGGTATGGATGTTGTCTGTGTGGATATCGATGAATCCAAGATAGACCGGCTCCAGGAAGGCCTAATCCCCATCTATGAACCCGGACTGGAAGAGATGATTGAGCAGAATACTAAAAGAGAAAGGCTCAGATTCTCCACTGATCTCAAATCAAGCATGGAAGATGCAGAGGTTATTTTTATTGCCGTTGGCACTCCCCCCGAAGAGGATGGAGGGGCAGACCTGCAGCACGTTCTTAAGGTTGCCGGGGATATAGGAAGATATATTAATGATTATACACTCGTAGTAACCAAAAGCACCGTACCCGTTGGAACTGCCGAGAAAGTCCGCTCAGCGATACGATCCGAACTTGAAAAAAAAAAGCGGGCAATCCCCTTCGATGTAGCTTCCAACCCGGAATTCCTAAAGGAAGGCAATGCCATAGAGGATTTCCTGAGACCTGACCGCATCGTAATAGGAGTAGATTCAGAAAGAGCTGAAAAGCTTATGAAAAGGCTGTACAAGCCCTTCCTTCTCAATTCTCATCCATTGATCTTTATGGATATTGTATCTGCAGAACTGACAAAATATGCAGCCAATTCCATGCTGGCAACTAAGATCAGCTTTATGAATGAACTGGCCAATCTTTGTGAGCTGGTAGGGGCTGATGTAAACCTTGTAAGGGAGGGTATAGGAAGCGATACCAGAATCGGTAATAAGTTTATCTATCCGGGGGCCGGTTATGGCGGTTCCTGTTTCCCCAAAGATGTAAAAGCTCTGATAAAAACCTCTGAAGAAAAAGGTTATCCGCTTCAAATATTATCTGCAGTTCACAGGGTCAATGAGGAACAAAAATCTGTATTGTTCTCAAAGATAAGTCAGCATTTCAGTTCCGGGCTAAAAGGACGTACCTTTGCTGTATGGGGACTTTCATTCAAACCCAACACAGATGATATGAGAGAAGCTCCATCACTGGTGATCATTGGTCACCTGCTGGACAAGGGTGCAAGCATCAGGGCTTTTGACCCCGTAGCGATGAATGAATGCAGAAGAAGGATGGGTGACAGTATTGAATATGCCAAAGACCGTTATGAAGCACTTATTGATGCGGATGCACTTATAATTATTACTGAGTGGGCAGAATTCAGAATACCGAATTACAGGGTCATGGAAAAACTGATGAAGGAAAAGATCATTTTCGACGGGAGGAATATTTATGATCCTGTTGAAATGAAGGAAAATGGATTTTCCTACTATGGTATAGGAAGGAAGAACGAAACATAATAAATCCAGTCAATCAGTAGTTTAGTCAATAGTAATCAGAGCTTCTGATTGAAGATCCCCGCTCAAAGCAGCGGGAAACCGAGTTAAAGAGTTCGGCGAAGCCAATGCGCTCGCAGAATTCCGTGTGATTTTTAAAACATTCAGCAATGAAGAAAGTTCTTGTTACCGGTGGTGCAGGGTTTATCGGATCACATCTTTGCGAGAGATTACTGAGTGCGGGCAATGAGGTGATCTGTCTTGATAATTTTTTCACAGGATCCAAAAAGAATATCATCCATCTGATGGACCACCCCTATTTTGAATTAATAAGGCACGATATCATCATGCCCTTCTTCATCGAAGTGGATGAGATTTACCACCTTGCCTGTCCGGCCTCCCCCATACATTACCAGTACAACCCGATTAAGACGGTAAAAACTTCAGTTATGGGAACCATCAATATGCTCGGACTGGCTAAAAGGATAAGAGCCAGGCTTCTGCTGGCTTCTACCAGTGAGGTATACGGAGATCCAAGCGTGCATCCTCAAACCGAAGATTACTGGGGAAATGTGAATTCCATTGGCATACGTTCCTGTTACGATGAAGGGAAACGCTGCGCCGAAACC
>CAZILN010000229.1:0-10291 GCA_964540005.1 uncultured Bacteroidaceae bacterium
AAATACTCTTCGGCCCGTTCTATCAATCCGCCGTTGGCAGAGTTATAGGGATTGGTTTCCCACATATAATCTACATTTTCCGAAAACATTCCGTGCTGGAATATGGCCAGCTGCATGTATACATCCCTGGCTTCGCAGAGATCCAGCAGGGAATCGCTCATTGCAGCGGCCTGCTGGCTGTAAATACCCAGTCCGTAATATTCATAATAATAATCTTCATCCCATTCAAGAGTCTGGTAATCAAAGGGTGTGTGCCAGTACCGGAAGATATTGGCCTTCCCCTGGGAGAGGTTATTGATGATAGTGGTATAATTAGTCATGAAATTCCAGCCAATATTGATCCCCAGGGGATAAAATGCTTCTCCCGTTGAATGCCGGTAATACTGACGATTATCGGGATCTGTCCTTATAACACCAGGTGTATCCCCCGCTGTTACTTCAAAATCAAGGTTGTCGGTCTCATACTCCCCGGTACTGTCAGTCAGCATAAGCTTTAATGAATGCATTCCTTCCTGTTCGCATATAAACCTCAGCATCCAGGTCTCCTGTCTGCCATCCAGCTCAAACTCGCTGGTCTTGTAGCTTGCACTCTTGTAGTAGAAACAGGGGACCCGCATCATTGATCCATCGGGACAGCTGATCTCTGCATCTATCATGACCTCATCAGGATCATAGGGATTTTCATACTCATCCAGTACCTGGAAGGTAACTTCAATTTTTTCATTTGTTTTTAGCGGGCCGGGAGGAAAAACCGGGGTGTTCATCTTGCCATCAGCGGGGAATACGAATACCGGTGTGAACATACTGGCTGACTTTCCGTCGTTATCGCTTATGGTCAGGGTAGGATTAAAGGTAGTGTCGTTGGCATAGCTGTGGGTGACGATCATCCCTGAGTCAAGAGTTCCGTCACCGAAATCCCAGTGATAGCTGACGATTTCACCATCATAGTCAATGGATTCAGAGGCATCAAAACTAATCGTGTCCCCGATGATCACATTAGTTTTGGAAACTGAAAACTGTGGTTTTGGAGTGCCGTCTCCGGCCTCGGTATTGATAAGCTGTACATCATCAAACCAGACATCGGCCGGCGCTTCATTATCAACACAGGCGGCCAGCTGAAGCCTTGTAAATTCCTTTCCCATGGCAGCTGTCATATCCATCTCGCATTCTACCCAGCTAAATGGCGCAGGCTGGAAGTTCCATTCCGGGGCCCAGCTCTCAATCAGGATCACGGTGTCGATGTAGAACTTGGCAAAGATCCTTCCCTGGATGGTGGTACGGAGTTTAAATACCAGTTTATTATTAAAGCCCACCTTCATGGTATCGGGGAAATGCATGGTCACAAAGCGCCAGTTGCCTTCGGTCTTATTATAGTAGCCAACACTGTCACTGGTATTGAGGCCTGATTTATCAGGATTTTCGACTACGGCAGTGCTACCAACTGAAGTAATATGCGGGGAGGTTTCATCTGTCTCGAAATCAGCCAGCATTTGTGCTCTCAGCAGTGGTGCGACAAACAGGAGCAGGATGCCCAATGCCAGGGATCTGACATACGCTCCTTTGTATCTCTTTACCATGTTATTACTGATTATGTGAAATATTAAGCTTATCTGTAAACCCTGGTAAAAATATCTATTTTATTAAGGAAAAGAAGGGATTTCCTCAAATTTACAATCGTGAGTATTACCAGGCCAATTTAAACTGTCTGGAGGATATCCCAGACAAAAGCCCTTACTCCGACGTCTTCATTTACCGTGTCCAGTTTCTTGACGTTCTCCATTAAGGGTTCAACTTTCTTATCAGGGATGACAAGCAGAGCGGCAGAATTCATTTCCGGCCAGGTATGGGTACCCATCCTGGGATCTCCGGTCTCAGTACCGCGGCCCTGGACATCGTTCCACCAGGTATAGCCCCTGATCTCGAGCCGGTCCAGCATATATTCCACCCGTTCGGTCTGGGCCTGGTTAAAAACTACTAATACAGCTTTCATATGTTTTAATTTTCCTATTTGTCCATAAAAATAAATTTCCTGCGGAGCCTCTGCTTTTTATCCCTTGCTGTTTTCCTGATCACGGAACCATAAAGTACCGGGATAAGGATCAGGGTCAGGATGGTAGAAAAGATCAGTCCCCCTATAACGGTTATCCCCATTGGGCTCCAGATCTCCGATCCTTCCCCTGTGCTGACTGCCAGCGGCAGCATGGCCAGGATGGTGGTCAGTGAGGTCATCAGGACAGGCCGCAGGCGTGATCTGCCCGAAATGGCAATCGCATCGTCCAGCTCGTATTCCCTGTCACGCATCAGGTTGATAAAGTCAATCATTACGATCCCGTTCTTAACAACAATACCGATAAGCAGCACGGCGCCCAGGGCTGCCACGACACTCAGGGTTGTTTTTGTAATCAACAATGCCAGTATAACCCCGGAGAAAGAA
This sequence comes from uncultured Bacteroidaceae bacterium, assembly GCA_964540005.1. Taxonomy (GTDB): domain Bacteria; phylum Bacteroidota; class Bacteroidia; order Bacteroidales; family SM23-62; genus CAZILN01. Next base: position 2,435 of record CAZILN010000229.1, read on the forward strand.
AACGGAATGGTAAACATAATGATGAGCGGCATCACGAATGATTCAAACTGGGAAGCCATGATCAGGTATACCAGTAAGAGTGCTATCAGCATCAGTAATCCCAGGTCGGCAAAGGCCTCCTGCTGATCCTCATAGGCGCCCCCCACGTTTGTCAGGATCTCACCGGGTATTTCCATCTGGTCTATTTCGGCGCTGATCCTTCCGGCCAGTTCCCCCAATGAAATGCCTACCGGCTTAACGGACACTGTGACCAGCCTCTCCCTTCGTTTCCGTTCTATATTGGGTGGACTCCAGTATTCCCTGACTTTACCCAGTTCGCTGATTTTTATTTTCTGTCCCATAGGTGTGATAACAGTTATCTCTTCAATATCGGATATGGAATTCCTGTATTCCTCGGTCAATCTCACGACAATATCATATTCATCCCCTTCCTCCCGGAAGCGGGATGCTATCATCCCGTCCACCCGGTTACGGATATACATTGACACGGTTGCCGTGTTGAGACCGTGCTGGGCCATCTTATTGCGGTCAAGGGCTATCTGCAGTTCCGGTTTTTCTTTTTCCCGGCTGATCTGGACATCCTCGGCACCCTCTATCCCGCCTATCATGTCCCTCATCTGTGCGGCCACCATGTTAGTCATATCAAAATCATAACCATAGATCTCCACGTTAACCGTATTGCCGGCCGATCCCATAAAATTTGTCTGGGTGGTCAGATTATAATTAATGATTTCCGGGAACTGGTCCAGTCGTGCCCTGAGATCATCAGAAATATCCCATACGGAGCGTTCCCTGAGTTCACGGGAGGACAGGCTCAGGGTAAAATTGATTATATTGGAACCGCTCTGGCTGAAAAGTGATAAAAAGCCTCCTTCATCATCCGAACCTGTGGAAGAAGAGATAAGTTCGACCTCCGGATACCGTTCCTTTAATATTTCTTCAATCTTAAGGGTGGTTTTCATTGTTTCTTCCACACGGACCCCGGACTGCAGTTCGACATAAATACTCAACTGTCCTTCATCCGATTCAGGCATGAAATCTGTATCTACAAACTTTACCAGGTACATGGACCCAATGAAAACAATCGTTCCGCTTATCAGGACCAGCCCTTTATGACGCAAGGCCCAGCGCAGGTTATTCTCGTAAAAGATCTCTATTCCTGTCAATAATCTTCCCAGGGTACGTGAATAACTGAGCAGAGGTGGCTTTTTCTTCTTTTGCTTCAGTTTTAAAAGTACCGAAGCAAGCATGGGAGTGAGTGATATAGCTATAACGGTGGAGGTCACAATGGTAATGGACACTATCCATCCCAGCTGGTTGAACATCACACCGGTCAGTCCGGATACAAGTGTAAGCGGCATGAAAACCGCCAGTACTACAAGGGTGGTTACTATTACAGCCAGCCATACCTCATTGGTAGCATAAACGGCTGCTTCCCTGGGACTGGCGCCCCGGTCGATGTGCTTGGAAATATTCTCCAGCACCACAATGGCGTCATCAACCACCATCCCTATGGCAATGGCCAGGGAGGCCAGGGAGATCACGTTCAGTGAATTGCCGGTAATAAAAAGATATATAAAGGATGTGATCAGGGAGATGGGAATAGCCAGACCCACAATGAAGGTGGCTCTCCACCTGCCCAGAAAGACCAGCACGACAAGGATGACAAAAAAAAGTGCCCACAGCAGGGTTTGTGACAGGTTTTTTATGGCACCGACTATAAAATCCGAAGTGTCCATGATGGTGGTGATGGTTATATCGGGGGGCAGGGTCTTCTCCAGCTCGGCAAGCTGCCGGTTCACCTGCCTGCTGATCTTAACCGAATTGGCTCCTGACTGCTTCATGACAAACATCCGCAATCCCTGCTTCCCGTTTATCCGTTCCTCTATGGACTGGTCCTTTATGGTATCCCGTACTGTTCCTACATCTGTCAGGTAAATCGGTTTGCCGCCAAAGTTGCCGACTACTAGATTATCCAGCTGTCCGCTTTCGGTAAATTCCCCCTGCACCCTGAGCTGGTAATCCATCTGTCCCATTTCAACATTCCCTGAAGGGGTGTTCATGTTTTCAGCACCAATAACACCTCCTACCTGCTCTATGGTAAGGTTATAAGCATCCAGGCGTTTGGGATCTACATCCACATAAATCTTTCTCCGGGGCGCCCCCATCAGGCTGACCGATCCTATGCCGTCTATCCTGTTAAGCGGATTGATAACCCGTTCATCCAGGATCTTGGCCAGTCCCGAAAAATTCTCCTCAGCCGTGATGGCATAAAACAATATGGGCATCATGCTGGTGTTGAACTTCAGAATACTGGGCCTGCTGCAATCTTCCGGAAGATTGTCATAGGTAAAATCAACTGCAGACCGGATGTCGTTGGCGGCCTCATCCAGACTGGTCCCCCATTCGAATTCAAGGAATATGACCGACAGGTTATCATATGATACCGAGGAGACATCCTTTAACCTGTCGATGCTGTTAAAGGAGTCCTCAAGTTTCCTGGTAACGTTGGTTTCAATATCCGAAGCATTGGCCCCCAGGTAAGTGGTCATAACGGAAACGGCCGGGAATTCCATATCAGGATAAAGGTCTATGGGTAACTGCACCAGGGAATAAAATCCCAGGACCAGTATGCCGGCAAAGATCATAAGGGTCGTAATGGGCTTTCTTACTGCACTTTTATATATACTCATTGCTGTGATTTTTAATTTTCATATGGCTTCCTACTCGCTGACAACGGTCACCTTATCCCCGTCAAGAAGTTTGGCCTGTCCGGTTACTATAATCCGGCTGCCAATACCAAGTTCATCAGAAATAACCTCGATCATATCGTCGAAACGTTTCCCAATCTGTACTGTGACCCGTTTTGCGTTACCATTTTCTTCCAGGAACATGTACCGTTCATTTGATCCCTGCAGTTTCAGGACAGCTACGGATGGTACCACCAGGGCCATTTCTTCGCCAAGTTTCATCTCCACCCTGCTGAACATTCCCGGCCGGAGCAACTCCTCCTTGTTGCTGATCTCAATTTCTATGGTAAAGGATCTTGTGGCAGGATCAAGGGTCGGGTAGATCCTTATGACCTTACCGGGAAAATCCTTATCCGGATAGATATCGCAAGTCACTGAAGCATCCATTCCCATACTTACCAAAGGAAAATATTTCTCGGAGATATTTACTTCAACTTTCAGGGGATCGATTTGGACAATTGATACAATCGCGGCCTTGCCGGCCATGGTGTTGGGAGCCCCGGAATATAATTCCCCATCCTCATAATATTTGCCTGAGATCACCCCGTCGAAGGGAGCCTTCAGAAGGTTGTTTTCCTGCAAGAACTCCACATTGGAACTGGCAATATCATACTGGGTCTTAACCTGGTCATACTGCTGTTTGGAGATACTGCCCACCTTGTTGAGGGTATCCAGCCTCCGGAAGTCGGTCTGAACGTTTTTCAGCTGTATGCTGGCCTGGTGCAACTGTGTACGGTCCATCTGAACCAGTTTATCTCCCTTATTAACATGATCCCCGATCTCCACATATATTTTTTCTATCCTCCCCGGCGATGATGATGCCAGGTGGTTCTCCTCGAACGGGATCAAAGATGAAGTATACTCAATAGTCCGGGAAATCATCTGCTCCTCGAGTATCAGGACCTCAACCATCTGTTCTTTTACTGCAGATGTAACTTCTGCGGCATCGGCGGCTGTGCCGTTTTCCGTACCTTCTCCGGTATTGCCTGCCGTACAACCGGCAATGGCAGTTGATAATAAGAATGAATAATATAAATTACGTCTCATTTTTCGGGTTATTTGGGTTTTAATACTATGATTTACAGTTTATTCAGAAGTTTGTCCAGAGCCAGCTGTGCATTGAGCAACTGCATCAGGGCATTGATCGTAGAGGTCTCTGCCTGGAGATAATTGTTGTTGGCTGTTGTCAGGTCCAGGCTTGAAACCAGTCCCTGCTGGTATTTACGATTAATGTTGTCATATACCCTCTTTGATACTGCCACATTCTCTTTCTGGCTCTCATACTGTTCCATTCCTGTACGGAGGTTATACCGCAGCTGTTTTTCCTGGATGAGCAGCTGGTCGGTCAGAAATGCCTTGTTATTAAGGGTGGTTTCATAACTGATCTTTGCCTGGTCCAGCCTGGATTTCCTGGAACCGCTTGAAAAGATCGGTACGTTCATCTGCAACCCGATCAGGTTTGCCGGGGTCATGTCAAAATCAGGTTTCAGTATCTTTTCAGTCCGGCTGTAAAATCCTGAAACAGTGGGCAGGAAACTCATCTTTTGCATATCTACCTGTTTCTTCGACAGCAATTGCTGGGTACTGATCATCTGGTAATCAATATGTCCCTCCAGGTCAAACTCCTCCGCCAGTGTTTGGTCAAAGTCAATCCTGAGCAGGATCTCGTCCATACTGTCTGTAAGGGTAAGCCCTGTCTGAGCATCCACTCCCAGCTGCAGCCTGAGCAGGTTAAGGGCAAGTTCTATCTGCCTTTCGGCTGATCTTGCAGCATTTTCCAGGTATGTGACCTGTACGGCCATCTGGTCCACATCGGTGATCTCGGCTATGCCCACTGAATACATAGCACCGGTTTTGTCGTATACCTCCCTGATGTTTTCAAGGTTTTGCAGGAGGATATCCCGAGAGCCCCTTGCAACCAGAACCGTATAATAGGATGCAGCTACCTGCTGCCTGATATCCAGTTCGGTTTTCTCATAGCTGGATTCCATCAGGTCCTTGTAGATCCGGGCTGTCTGCAATCCGACAATATAGTTCCCGCTGAAGATCAGCTGACCAACTGTCAGTCCAAGGTTACTGGTTGGTTTGAAGGGGATGGTTTGGGGAGGAGCTTCTCCGAACTTGAATACTATTTCAGCTCCCAGAAAATTCGTGTAATCTATGGTGGCATCTACCTGGGGGAGCCCCATGGCCAAAGTTTCCCATATGCCTTCCTGTGCAGCATCAACTGCCAGTCCGGCATTTTTAAGCAGCCTGTTGTACTCGATGGCATAGTCCTGTGCCGCAGTCAGGCTCAGCTTCAGTTCCTCCTGGGCCTGAACAGGCAATATGCCCGCTGCAATGACAGCCAGGAGAAGGACTAATTGTTTTATACTCATATACTCAGTTTTTAATAATTGTTGTTTTATGATATGTCGGCCATGTTTTAAATTGTGATCTGTTTATTATGATTTTACCTCTTTTTCAAAATATTTACGTATCTGCTCCTGTCCCTTCTGGGTAGATATCCCGACCAGGTAAGGCATTATTATGCTCCTGAAAATATCCTCATCCGTATACCTGTCCTCGGGGAAAACCTCCTCGTCTATAACGATGTTCATGACCTGGTGGAAAAAACCATTGACCAGTTCAATATTGAGGCCCTTTTTAAACAGGCCGTCCCTGACACCTTTCCTGAGGAGTTGTATGGTAAGTGTATGATCCCGGTACCTGCCATCCGCGGTTAACATATTGTGCACGTCGCGGTAATATTTTTTTATATCCTCGAAAAACAGGGGATTGATCTTTTGTTTCATCTCCTCGGCCGAGCGGGTCAGGATGTATATAGCCAGGATGACATTATCCGATTCCTCAGCGATTTCAAGGGCCTCTGCCCTCTTGATGTTCGCAAAATGATCGAGGCCCTCCCTGAGCAGTTCGCCTTTATCTTTAAAGGTTTCATACAGCGTACGTTTGGAAATACCCAGTTGTCCTGAAACCTGATCCATGGTCACGGAACGGATCCCGTACTTTATGAAAAGCTCGAACGCCTCCTTTATTATTCTCTCGCGTAGTTCCATCCTGAAAAATAAAACAAGGCACAAAAATCAGAAAACCAAATTAGTTTTCCAAGTTTTCTGTCGGAAAATTTTAAAATATTATTTTTATGCAACAAATCGATTAAGATGCAAACATCATACCTTACCTGGCTGCTTATCCCGCTTTTCCTGGCCGGCTGCCGGGGGAAAGCGACCACCGTAGCTGAAGAGGTTCCGTATCGGGATCCATGCCTTGTTCATAGCTGTGAACAGGGAGCCGTCGTACGGGGGGATACCCTGCGAAAATGCCTGTCACTGGTCTTTACCGGGGACGAATATGCAGAGGGAGGCGGGCACATACGCTCGGTCCTGAATTCAGAGCAAGTAAAAGGGGCCTTCTTTTTTACAGGAAATTTTTACCGGAACCCGGAATTCAGGGATCTGATCAGGAACCTGCGAGATGATGGTCACTACCTGGGCGCCCACTCAGACCAGCACCTGCTGTATTGTGACTGGGGGAACAGGGACAGCCTGCTGGTAAGCCGGGAGCAGTTTCTTCAGGACCTGGATATGAATTATAAAGAAATGGAGAATCTGGGAATAAGCAGGGAAAAATCCCGGTATTTTCTCCCGCCCTATGAATGGTACAACGACAGCATCAGTGCCTGGACAAGTACCGCAGGCTTTCATCTGATCAATTTTACCCCGGGTACCCGTTCCAATGCCGATTATACTACCCCGGGAATGCCGGGTTATAATAGCAGTGAAAATATCTACCGGAGCATTACAGATTATGAAACCAAAGATCCATCGGGAATGAACGGGTTCATTTTACTCATCCATACAGGCACTGCCCCCGCACGGACTGATAAGTTCTATTACAAGCTGGAGCAGCTAATTGAATGGTTGAGAAACAAGGGGTATGAGATCGTATCATTAAATGAGCTCCTCGGTTAATCAGTGAACCACTCTGGTTTTATCAAATTTCAGCATGTCATAGTATCTATTTAATGCCAAAATCAGAGTAACCATTAAAAATGGCAATATTTTAATGTTTGTATAAAGTGAATACTACCCTGACCTGTCATTCTTAAGGTCCCTGTCTGGTCAGTGTAACATCATAAAAATGCTCGGAGTGGACAGGGGTTCCCTCTTCAGTGACACCTTCCAGTATACATCTGATCCGGGTATAGCGGTCCCCGTTATAGAATTTTACCATTGCCCTGCCATCAGCATCCAGCTGCAGGTCGGGTTCCCAGTGTATGGTCTTACGCAGGTCGGGGATGGTGCTTTTTCTCTTTTCTTCCGTGTCATACAGGGGTTTGTAGAATTCCTTGGCTACTGCAAACTTTCCGATGGAAACAGGGTTAATCCATTTCCTGTCGGATTTTCTGTCGCTGATGGGTTTGAGTTTAATATCGATTACACGACCTATTCCATAACCATACAAGCCCTGCACATCCATTCCGGTTACCAGAGTGTATTCTTCAATATCCTCAGGAAGTATGTGGTATGCATATTCATAATCAGGGATCTTAATTCCACCGGTTAAAAATGTAAATTGCAACATCCCGTCAATACAATAAAACACATCAGCCTTCCCTGTATTAATTCTGCTTACAAGAGTCTCCAGATGTTGCATGTCTATGGCCGCATTAATTTGGTCCTGCGTGGCTTTTCGTTTGTTGAATGCCAGGTCAGCTATATAAAGTTCTTCCTTAACAACTGTCTTGCGTATTACTACCTCTTCCAGCCACTGGTGGTTTTCAATACCCAGTGAAAACCGGTCCTGAAGCCTTTCCTGGCTGAATACTGGTTCAATTGGGTTCTTGCCCAAACTGTCTGTAAGATATTGCAGGTAAGCATACAGGTCATCCTCAAATGCCGTGGAGTTTAGAACAATAGACAAGTTGCTCTTCCCCGCCCTGTCCACTGCGTATATGAACAGTCCGGTGTTGAAATCCGGAGAATAGTCAGGCATGAAAGAAAACTCCCCGTCATTATCAACAGGGATGATGGTGTTATTCCCTCCAAAAAGGACATTAATCTGTCCGGCTGCTAACCTGGGATTTCCCCCATAGGGTTGTTTC
>CAZILN010000230.1:0-3544 GCA_964540005.1 uncultured Bacteroidaceae bacterium
TTTGCACGGGATTTCCTGGTCGATGATGAAGGCAAACCGAAAATTATCCCTGGCCTGAGCGAGGAAGAGATCAATGACCTGATTGAGAGCCTGACTACTGCCGAAAGCAGGAGCAAGGGACTGGTTAATTTTGTAAAAACCACCAAGAGCCTGACACGTATCCCCGAACCTTCTTTCAGGGAAATTAAACTGAATAACCTGTTTACCAGGCTCAGGGAACTATTCAAAAGGGAACTGGAACAGGCAGGGATCAAACTTGCCTTTGTCCAGGAGCAGCCGGACCTGGCACTGAAGGCCGACCTTGAACTGATCGAGCAGGTCCTGATCAACCTGATCCGAAATGCCCTAGAGGCACTTAAAGCTAAGGAAGATCCTGTAATAGAAATAACCGCCAGCCAGGATGCCAGGGCCGGGATTAAAATCAGTGTACGCGATAACGGGAACGGTATAGATACAGAGAACCTCGACCAGATCTTTGTACCCTTCTATTCTACCAAAAAAGATGGCAGCGGCATCGGCCTGAGCCTTTCCAGGCAGATCATGAAAGCGCATAAAGGCCGTATCGATGTGGAATCGGAAATAGGCACCGGAACCTGCGTCACTCTTGAGTTTTAGTTTAATAAAAACAAGCTCCTTTCATTTTTTGCATAATTTTTTTGCATTTACTGCAAAATCATGGTTCAACCAGATCAACAAATTTGCATTTTTTGCAACTAGTATTTACCAGGAAGCAGTAAATGGTATTTTCAGACACTGAATTGATTGCTTCCCCGTATTTTCTGATATCCTGCAAAATTTCCGGAACCCTTAGTATTTCTTCGTTTTCATCATCCTCAGTTGCGCCGTAAATTAGCTTCAGTTTAGTACCAAATTATTTCCAATAAGACGGTTAATGAAATGAACAAGGAAAGATCCATAATAACCACCATAGCCGGAATGCTCCCCAGAAGCAGTGACCAGTTGAACGGGCTGTTCGAATCGGATTCCGAGATCCTTTCCTACAACGGTAAGAACCTCCTGTTTACGGTAGATGATTATTCAAAGGAAGACCGTTTCAGGGAACATGATCCCTACACGCTGGGCTGGAACCTGACGGTGGCAACCATAAGTGACATACTGGCCAGCGGCGGTGTTCCCAGGTATTTTGCCCACAGCCTGGTCATCAATGAGACCACATGGGACCAAAAGTACATCGCTGATTTCTCCAGGGGGATTGCCGATGTACTGAAAAGAACCGGTGCTTCTTTTATAGGCGGTGATACCGGGACCGCGGAAGACTGGCACTATACCGGCATCGCCCTTGGTGAAGCCGGATCACCCCTGACCCGCAAAGGGGCAGCAGCAGGTGATATAGTGTTGATGACAGGCCAGATCGGTGCCGGTAACCTGGAAGCCGCCATAGGCATTTATTCAGAAAATCCTTTAATAGATAAGCTGCTGAAGCATTACAAGACAAGGCTTTCAATCAGGAACAAAGAATCTGTTCTTATCGGTGAGTTTGCCACTTCCTGCATCGATTCCAGTGACGGAGTGCTTCTTGCATTGATCACCCTGTCAGATATCAATAACACAGGTTTTGAACTGACCCATGTTCCTTACCTTTTTAAAGGACTGGCAGCCTGCAGGATACTTTCAAAGCCTGCAGAAATGTTATTACTTGGAGAATGCGGGGAATATGAACTGGTATTCACCATTCCTGAAAAGGATCTCAATGCATTTCTCCAAAAAGCTGAAGATCAGCACCTGGTTTTCACCCCTATCGGGCGCATGATCCGACTACCCGAAAGATCCCTGATCACCTCCAAAAAACGAATCGATTTCAGTGATTTTGATATCAGGGGACGGGACTATTCAAGCATTTCCCTCTACCTCGAAGAATTAACCCATTACCTTACCAGCCATGAAAAATCAAAGCAGTAAATGTGCCTCAGGCACCTCGTACGGAGAAAATGTCACTCTGGCTAGTGTAGCTCTCCAGAGCAGAAAACTATCTTTCCATGACCGTGTCAATGCTTTCCACGACCTGGTGACCCGCTTAAACGGCCAAATGCAAACACTCTACTTCCGCTCTGTTCATTCCAAGGCAGACCGGGAGGTAAGCATTATTGATCATTCCGGACAGACGAAAAAGATGCTTATGTTCGGATCCAATAATTACCTTGGACTGGCCAACCATCCTCATGTTGTTAAAAGCGTAAAATCTGCTATAGATGAATTTGGTGTCGGGATCGGAGGCCCGCCCCTGCTGAACGGTTATACCTCTGCCATGAGAAAACTGGAAGAGAAGCTTTCAGACCTTAAAGGCACTGAAGATACCATGATTTTTTCCAGCGGATATAATGCCAATCTTGGCCTTGTAACCGGACTGTGTACACCCAATGATATCCTTATCGCTGATGAATACAGCCATGCTTCCTTTTTCGACGGTGTAAAAATGCTCAGGGGAAAATGTTATACTTTTAAACACAACGATACAGCTCAGCTGGAAAAGCTTTTAATTACTCATGCTAAAGAAAAAGTAAATCTTTTTGTAGCCGTTGAAGGCGTCTATAGCATGGACGGGGATATTGCCCCCCTGGATAGAATAGTACCCCTTTGCAAAAAATATAAGGCTGTCCTTCTGGTGGATGATGCGCATGGAACAGGTGTACTGGGTGCCAGTGGCGGTGGGATCCATGATCACTATGGACTCAGGGTTGATGAGGACATCATCCTGGGCACATTCAGTAAAACTTTTGCAGTAAGCGGCGGTTATATTTCGGCATCCAAACCGGTCATCAATTACCTGAGGATGATGGCCCGTTCCTATATGTTTTCTGCTTCCCTGCCACCGGTAACCATTGCTGCAGTCCTGGCCGGAATGGAGGTTATAGAAAAAGAACCCTGGCTGATAACAAACCTGCACGATAATGTGGCATACGCAACAGAAAAACTGGAAAAGTTCGGACTGGCCACCGAACCGCAGGCAGGGATCATAGCTCTCAAAGTACCGCCTAAAGTCGATATCAGGAAGCTTGCCGCACAGTTCCATGAAGCAGGCATATTCATTAATGCCGTTGAGTACCCGGCAGTGCCGCTCAGCAAACAGCGGTTCAGGATCAGCTTCATGGCCACTCATACCCGCAGCGATATAGACAGGCTGGCAGGGGTAGTTGAGGAAATATGGAACAGTAACGTCTACCTTGATGTAGCTTAATCCATAAAAAAATGAGAACTGCAGTACTTATTAATTATTCAGCCAATTACCATACAGGGAAGAAAAAATGGCTTCGCATAAGGGATCAGGTGAGCTCCCTGCTCCCTGAAAACACCCTCTACATTCCTTATGAGATCCCTTTCAACACAAAAGAATGCCTCAATAAACTGATCCGGGATGAAGGCATCCGATGCATTATTTCAGCAGGAGGCGACGGCAGTATTAACAACATACTGAATAACCTCGTTGAAATTACCGGTGACAGCTCCAGGGAATACTGCCTGGGTGCCATAGGCCTGGGATCAAGCAATGATTTCCTGAAACCTGTTACCCACGATATCAGGGGTA
>CAZILN010000231.1:0-3751 GCA_964540005.1 uncultured Bacteroidaceae bacterium
AGATACTATCCTGGTAGCTGACAGCAGCAACCAGGCCCTGGTACCTGATCTGACAGGTGAAATAACAGCGAATGACTACTGTGACGACACACTCGAAGTAATCCAATCACCAGCCACAGGTACCATCATCGGGATTGGAACCACGGTTGTGACCCTGACAGTAACAGATGATGCAGGGAATATCGATACCTGCCTGGTATCAGTCCAGGTGAATGAACCCCTCCAGGAACAGATTATTGATCTGGCGGAGGGCTGGAATATTTTCTCCACCTACCTCCTTCCTGTGGATCCTGACTTACAGGCTCTTGTCCAGTCATTAATAGATACGTATGAACTGGTTAAGGTCCAGGATGAAACCGGCGCAACCCTTGATAGCATTCCCGGTACAGGATGGCAGAATAACATTGGCGACCATCAGTACTCCGAAGGTTACAAGATAAAAGTTAAAAACAATACGCAATTGACAGTCACAGGTACACCTGTGCCTTTGCCTTCAAGCTTTGACCTGTTTACTGGCTGGAATATCATGAGTTATCCTGAAACAACTGATGAAAATGCTTTATCAGTAATGGATTCCCTGATCAACCAGGGATTCCTGGTCAAGGTCCAGGATGAAACCGGTGCAGCGATCGAATACCTGCCTTTCCCGGTCGACAGGTGGATAGATCACATCATTACCTTCAGGGCAGGTGAAGGATATAAAGTAAAGGTCAATGGATACACTCCGATAACAGTTTATGAATCTACACTGAAATCTGAAATAATATCCCTGCCTGAGAAATTACAACCTGAATTTTTCAATCTTTCTTACAGTGGGAACGGGATGGATCATATGAACATTTACCTGATTGATCCTACTATAAACGGTAATCATTTAGAAGCAGGTGATGAAATTGCTGTATTCGATGGTGAGATTTGTGTAGGTGCCTGCAGAATAGGTGATAATTTCAATGAATATGTATCTGTATCAGTTACCAGGAATGATCCATTAACCAGCGATAATGATGGATTCAAAAATGGGAACCCTATACGGTTCAAGGTTTGGGATGTCAGCCACCAGATGTTGATTGAGACGATTGAAGTGAATTACATCGAGGGTTATAATGAATTATTCCAGGTAAGCGGAACAACTATCCTCAGGTTGAATGCCATTAACTCCGGGACCTCGGCAGATGATCTTATTAAACTAAAAACCAGTCTGGGTGACAATTACCCGAACCCCTTTGACAGGAGCACATGGATAAATTACACACTTGCTGAAGAGATGAAAGTAACTATTACCGTATATGATATCCTCGGAAGAAAGCTCAAGGTACTGATTGATGAACATATGGCTGCCGGAACTCACAAGGTATTATGGGATGGCAAAGATGACCAGGAGAACAGAATGAGGCAGGGTATTTACTTCTATGAAATGAAGACAAGGGATTACAATGGAGTAAAACCGATGAATATAGTCTATTAAGATGTATGCAGTGGAAATTTGTTGTTCCACCGGATAAACAAATACATAACATTATGAAAAATCTTGCATTGTCGCTTATCATTACCTTATGCACTGCAAGCATAGCATTTGGACAGGATCATTTTGTGCCGGTCTGGACCGGGAACGGCGTGGACCATATGAATTTTTACATCACTTCTGCAACCATTAACGGGACAGACCTGGAAGCAAATGACGAAATAGCTGTCTTTGATGGCAGTTATTGTGTAGGTATGGTCCTTTTATCCGGCCCCATTTCAGAGTTTGTTGAAATCAGGGCTTCAAGGGATGAAGCAGAAGCCGGGATTAACGGATATACAGCCGGCAACAGTATCAGTTATAAATTCTGGGACAGCAGTGATAATACTGAACTTGATAATCTTATACCCATTTATTCTCTTGGGACCGATACTTTTGAAATCAGCAACAGTGCTTTTTTATCACTCAGTATCATAACCAATCTGGCACCTGTCGCTGATGCCGGACCGGACCAATTTGCCGTAGAAGGAGCGATAGTTACACTTACAGGCAGTGGGTCAAATGATCCTGAAGCGGATTCGCTCAGGTTTATCTGGACCGCCCCCCCGGGGATTGTACTGTCTGACAGCACACTCGAGAATCCTACATTCACAGCCCCCGTTGTTGCCGGTGAGGAAGTTTTTATTTTCTCCCTGGTAGTCAGCGATGGTTCAATTAATTCAGGTCCAACCACCGTTTCTGTAACCGTGAGGCATATAAATGAGGTCCCGATAATTGATGAAGTATCTGCCACATACACTATTGATGAAGATTCAATATTCATTATCCAAATGGGTGACCTGACGGTAAGCGATGGGGATAACACTTATCCTGATGATTTCAGCCTGGTAATTGCAGACAGCACAAATTACTCGGTCCTGAATGACTCCATTGTAGTACCTGATCCTGAGTTCAGCGGAACCCTGTATATTCCTGTGTCTGTCAGTGACGGATATGACGTCAGCAACAGTATCGTAATTACTGCCACAGTGAACGCGGTCAATGACCAGCCTGAAATCACCGGGCAGATCCCGCTTACTTATACGGAAGATACTCCCCTGGAAATACAGGCCAATAACCTCCTTATAAATGATCCTGACAATCTGCCTGCAGACTTTACTGTTAGTGTTACTGAGAGTACGGGGTATTCGGTTTCCGGAACGACACTGACACCTGATCTCAATAATAATGATACGCTTCATATCCCTGTTACTGTAAGCGACGGGAACACTGAGAGCAATTCATTTATACTGACTGTGCCATGTATACCAGTCAATGACCCCCCGCTGGTAACAGGACAGGTCCCCCTTGAAGTTGAAGAAGAGGAAGGATTTGATATTCAGATCGGTTATATGATAATTACTGATGTGGATAATGACAGCGCTGAGATTGGCCTTTTCTCCATACGTGACAGTGTAAATTATTCGGTATCAGGCATAAGGATCACTCCGGATGAAAACAATAACGATACCCTTTATATCCCGGTAAGGGTCACTGATGGAGGTTCGCAAAGCAATGATTTCATCCTGAAAGTCAGTATTGCGCCCATCAACGATGCTCCCGTCATAACCGGACAGGAGCCTGTTTTTATGATTGTCGATTCTTCATTTACCTTCGACATAAGTGATCTGGTCATCAATGACCCGGATAATATCGCTGAAGATTTCAGCATACTGGTTGGTGACAGTACCAATTATTCCGTTTCGGGTTTGACCATAACTCCTGACGCAGGTTTTACCGGGATACTCCTGATACCTGTAAGCGTGAATGACGGAGAATTCAACAGCAACGAATTCTTACTTATCGCTTCTGTAGTGTCGAAGATGACAATCACATACACTAAAAAAGATGTCTCGGATCCCGGTGGTCATGACGGGAACATTGATCTTTCAGTTTCGGGGGGATCCCCGCCATATCAGTACGACTGGAATACGGGCGCATTTACCCAGGACATAACCTTTCTCTACGCGGGATTGTATACAGTAAGGGTTACTGATGCTGGCATTCAGAGTATCAGCCTGAGCATAAAGATCACACAACCGCAGGTCCAAACATGCGATATCTCTATAGACATTTCATACCAGATCGACTCAGTCACCCAGGAAATAAGCTTTGCCCCATCTACAACTGACTATGAATTATTCTGGGATTTTGGAGATGGGAATGTGTCCAGCCTCAGTTCTCCTACTTACAGGTACTCCTTTCCCGGCCGCTACGAAGTCTGTCTGAGTGCATTCGATGATGTCTCGG
>CAZILN010000232.1:0-11977 GCA_964540005.1 uncultured Bacteroidaceae bacterium
TATTGACTGCCATCCGGGTGGCCGCTTCTTTTTCTTCGGGGTTCAGTGTGAAAGGTTTTATTTCAATTGGGAGCTGCCCCGATGCAAAATCCTGGTCGATAAGTATTTCTTTCTGTATTTCTTCGGAAGATTGGTATGCTACGAACAATTCCTGCAGGCCTGTTCTGTCAGGCAGGGTCAGGATAAAACGGCCCGACTCATCACTGACAGTGGCAAGATAAGCAGGTTTAGGTCCCAGCAGGGAGAAATGCAAGCGGTCTTTAGGGACCGCTGACCCCGTAGCGGTATTTATTACCCTGCCAGAAAGGGAGATTCCATGAATATCAGGAAGATAATTAAATCTGAAATCCATATCATTTACTTTGTCCCCTGGTTCCATAAAGGTACATGTGGTATCTGTCAGGCCTGCAGGTACTAAAGTCAGGCAATACTTTTCAGGAAGGGAATCCGCGGAGCCCTTGATAGAACATTCAAGCCGGACCATCTCTCCCTTTGAATAACCAGGCTTACTGGTCTGGCAGAGTATTCCCGGCAGGCTCCTGTTTCCTTTCCTGCTTAATACCGGCGTGGTTTCATCCCTCTCGTCCATCAATTCCCGGTTGAAGGGATTGATTATTTTAAGCGGCATGTAGAAAAAGCTTTGAGGGCCAAAGTTCCGCATCCACCGGGTGTAGGCCCTGAGGTAGTATGTTCCTGTCAGGGCTTCTCCCGGTATGGCAAGGGATCCAGTCCCTCCCCTATGGTCAAGGGGGTATTTACCCTGGGCGACTGCTGTACCATCAGAGCTAACCAATTCAACATACAATACCTTACTCCAGGCCTCATCTGAATTGCCTTGCTCTGTCCTGTAAAATGATCGAAAAAAGATGCGTTCATTCACTGCATACATACTCCGGTCTGTAAATACATATACATATTCACGCCGGTTCATAGCTTCCTTCTGAAAGGCTTTTTCATACGGAACCTGGGAGAGCATACCGGGCACACTGATCAGCAGTAATACCTGAACAAGAAGAAGACAGTATATGGCCATGCATCTATTCATCATCATCCCAGTAAGGTGGACGTTTAGTGGTGCCCCCGCGCAGCGTACAGTCGAAACAGGATGGGTGAGAGTAACCGTAGGGTGGACCCGACCTGGGTTTTAACAGGGATATCAAATAGTAAAACTCATTTCCTAATTCTTCAACAGTGAAGGCTGTGACCAGTGGGCAATAAATATTCTTCACTGGGAAATCAAACTTGTACTTTACCAGGATCCGTTTTTCAAGCACCTGTGATGCGAAGAAATAGCCCAGTACCTGTTCCGTATGGTCATTGATATTAATAATGTTACCGGTCGACCCTGAGGGCTGAGCTTCGTATAAACCACCTGTTTCAGTCACCTGGTTCTTCATTTTTTCCCAGTAGAGGAAGGCATCATTAGAAAGGGTATACTGCATGACCAGCAGGCTGTATTTTCTTCTAAGTTTGACGGTCTGGTTGGAAACATAATTCAGGGGATATTTGTTCAATTCGTTGGTAACCAAGTGCCTGGTAGAAGCTGTATGGAATTCATTCACAGGCTGGGTCCTGTAACAGGTATACAGGGAATCGTTGGGGTGGTCGAATTCCTGGAGGGACTTGCCATCCCAGATATACTCTATCAGGTAAATGGAATTGTACTCAAAGGTTTCATTGAGCTTCCAGAGGTAATTCCTTGATGCATTGTTCCCTCCCCTGACATCCAGGTAAAACTGGAGCCCGTATTGTATCACCCTCGAATCTGTGGATTTCAGGGTTTTTACTTCATAGTAAATGGAATCAGGAGCTGTACCCGGCAGCAGTGAATCAAATGCCGACTGATACTGTTGTCCGTCAGGAGTCCGGACCAACAGCCTGTATGCTTTATTCAGACCAAGGAAACTTTCATCCAGAATAGATCTATACAGACCTGGAGAATACTCAGAGTAACTGACAGCCGTACCATTGTTGTCCTCAACCTGTACTTCGCATTGACTGACAGGGATAAACTTAGGTTCGTCATAGGGGGAGGAGCGGCTGATTTCGACAATGTGCTGCCCGGGGCGGTCGGTAATATTTCCGCTTATCACAAGCAAGTCCCTGGTTTCATTGATATCAGGCTAAAACGGTTCAATGCATGAGACCACCAGAAGCAGTAATATCACTGTATATACCGGCTTACTCACTCGCATAATTTCCCAGTTTAAAATTCCATGAAAGTGTAATTACCGGCTGTCCGAAGATGGAGAGTTTGTACCTATTGATCCGTAGGGGAAATGGCAATGGTATTACTGAGCATAAAAAGAAACTGCCTGACCCTGTTATATGAAAATTTCACGGAATTATCTGACCCCAGCATATACTTCAAAGCTATCCTGGGTTCCGGTCCTGAATAATGCTTTATTACCTTTCCGGATTAGAAGTTCAGGGTATCGGTAATATTACTGATTCGCCTTGGAAGGCCTTCTTTGAATTCAAGTACCCGGTCGGGTCCCAGGGCCATAAAGTGACTGTAGCGGATTCCTCCGTATAAAGTTAGCTTCGAGCTAATTGTGATCTCATCTGCCAGGTACAGTGCTGTTTCTACCCCGTCCTCCGTACCAAGATTTACAGGGTTCCTCAGGGAAAGCTCCCCGGAAGGTTCTACCGATCCCCTGTTGAGCCTGTAGTAATCAGAGTTCAACCCGAAAGTCAGGGTGTGTGCACCCAGTGAAAGCCAGGTAAAGTCACCACTTGCCCTAAAGTGATCGATACGGTAGTGCTGTCGGTATCCGTATGAAGCCAGGGTCTCATCGACCGTCCGGAATGCATATTCGCCAAATACGGCAGAAACATCACCCGATATCCTTGGATTGAACCTATGCCTGAGGTTTATTGATCCACCGGCATTTGAATATTCATAAGAGTTGGCCGATCCCAGCAAAAGCCGGTCCCGGCTATAATATCCGAAGGTTTTAACCAGGTTGTTTTCATCAGGCTTCCAAGTAAGTGTGCCCGCCAGGTCATAGAAGGAGGCATTGCTTTGCCTCAATTCGGGGTCTTCCAGGCGCTCCAGAAGCCAGTCGGAATAGGTTGACCGCGCACTCAGGACGAATGCGCTCTTGTTTCTTACAACCGGGCCCTCCACTGCGATGTGGCCGGTAACCGGACTTATCCCCCCGCGTGCTGTATAGCTGTTCATATTTCCCTGCCGGGTTGATATATCGATGAATGATGCCAGCCTGTCTCCATATTTTGCCGGCAGGTTGCTTTTATACAGCGAAAAATCCTTGATGATATCCTGGCTAAGGGAGGAAAAAAATCCGAACAGGTGGGAGCTGTTGTAAACCGCTACTTTGTTGATATATATCATATTCTGATCCGCGGGACTCCCCCGTACATTGAATCCCATGGTCCCTTCACCCACGTTCTGAACCCCTGGCAGCATCTGGACTATCTTGAGCAGGTCTTTTTCACCAAGCACAACAGGTATCTCTTTAACCTCCTTATAGTTCAAGCGTTCAAATCCCATTTGTGTGCCTTTCACGTTATGATACCGGCTTGATTTAATAACCACTTCCGAGATAGGGATGAGGGATTTTTCCATCCGGATGTCCATGTTCACCCCCGACCTGACGTCCAGGTAATAGTATTCAGCTTCCAGCCCCATACTGTTGAAGTCAATGGTATATTTTCCCGGGGGAAGGACTATGCTGTAGATCCCGTCCACATCGGTGGCAGCTCCCCTTTTTAGTTCCTGCACATAGATAGTGGCGCCAATCAGCGGCTCGTTTGTTTCACTGTCAACGATCTTCCCGTATACAACAGCACCTGATTGTTTTCCCACTGTCCCTGGTTCATGTTCACCAATCACGATGGTCTCCCTCAGGCCGGCTTTCCTGCCTTCAATATATAGTTGCTCGGTTTTGGTTAGCGTACTATGAGAGTTGCTGTCCTGTTCCGTTCCCGGGAAGGTGTTGTTCATCGAATACTCCGGAAGAGTGGTTACCAAGGTCAGATCACGGGTAATGTATGCCTGCCCGTCCCTGTCTATTGTTGCGTGCAATCCTGCCGGTTCCAGCACAGCGGACAGGGTTTCCAGGAGAGAGTTCTGTCCGGGCGGTACCGATATTACTAATTCCTCCACTCAGTTTTCCAGGTAATAAAAGCGAACCGGTGTTGTCCGTTCTATGGACCTGACAAAGTCGGGGAAAGATACCTCATGGAAGGGACCTGTGATAGTCACATCATATTCCTGTGCACTGACCGGACGGAAGGCCAGAAGCATTACCAGTAGCTGTATGTATTTTCGGTCCGTCAATTTTGTGAGGAAGATGGTAAAACGGAGGATATAAATTCCATCAATCCGGTTAATTGTTCAGGCGAAGCTCTCAATAGACGGATGTTGTGCTGCCATACATACTTTTTTATTTCTTTTTTGGTACCGGGTGAAAAAAGTGATACCAGTTTTCTTTTGGAGGTAAAAGGGTGAAGTTCACCATCAAGCTCCAGGTAGCAATGATGCCTGGGATCAGTAAAAACTTCGGGGTACTGAAGATTATCAGTTGTTTCCATTTTTTGTTTATCCCAATGTATATAACAAGCCAGGCCTTCTTCCCTGATCACCTGGTAGAATAGTAATCCCCGGTTATCCAGATCCAGTTTTTCAAAGTAGTTGCCTGACAGATCAAAGGCATCTATGCGGACCGAGCTAAGGAAGATCTGGTTGATACCTCCCAGCATGCCCTGGTATGTGAGGATCAGGCATTGTGCATACAGATCATATTTGGCCATCAGATTGTCGTATTTTTTCCCCGAGAGGATCACACTGCCAGGAAGCGGTTCCAAACCCTTTAAATAGGGATGCTTCATTACACCGTGGTAGCGGTTATAGAACTGGATGTCATTGATCAATTCCTGGTCAAGTCCGTGTTTTTTCCGGATGTATGCATCCAGATCTTCCTGACCGGAGGGTGGATTATCCGTAGATTGCGCGCCAATTGATGAAAGACATAGAATTGATATTGAGCAAATTAGCAGAACTGACTTTAATATAGCAAACATAATTGGCAAGATCGTTATATTACCTAAATGATGTATTCTTTACCATTCCTTGTCAGGCAGGTTAGAGAATGTACTACTTCCTCTGGTCATTTGATACTATTACTGGATGACCACTTTCCTCAGCTCCTGTCTTTCATGATTCCTTACCCTCAGGTAATAGACCCCTGCAGGAATATCCGACACATCCAATGACTCGGTGAACTGGCTGACCTTACGGCACTGCTTGCTGATAACCGTTTGGCCACCAGTGCTAATGAGCTCAAGCAGGTAGGTGCAATGATCCACTAAAAGTATTTCGATTTCCAGCACATCACTGGCCGGATTCGGGAATATCCTCAGGTTGCCCTCAAAACCTTTAATATCCCTGATCGAAACTGTCGAAAGGATATATACCGAATCTGTCCCCATACAGGTATTTGTATCACTCACCACAACGCTATACCAACCTGAAGCATCGGCTTGGTATGTCTGTGTTCCATCTGTACCGTTCCAGGTATATGTTGTAAATCCTTCTCCTGCATCCAGGGTGTAAGGCAGCAGTGTCTTGATGGTATCATTTTCACCTCCCAGGTTTACTGCGGGGAGTTCAAAATGATCGATAAAGACTGCCAGGCTGTTGTTGGAGTCGTCGCTGTCAGAACTATAAATAGTATAGAGATCAAAACGGTGCTGTCCTTTCACTGAAAGGTCGAAGGTTCCTGAGAATGTATATTCAAGGGAATCACCCGGTTTAAATGCCTGGCTGAAGTTCAGAAGTCCAGTTACAGTAGAATCGCTGTTGAAGATGGCAATCACCTGGCTGCTCTCATTGCGGATGGCAGCCTCTCCGAAATTCATGATGCGGACAGTGAGCTCCTCCTCGTTACTCAGCATGCATCCCGGTAAGGGTAAAATAATGCCGCCGATTCCTATATCCGCAGTTCCAAAGCTTACTTTAATATCATCTGTGCTTACACAGCCCTGCCCGTTAGTGACACTGACCCGGTAGAGCTGATCAGGTGTCTGTGCGGTTTTATGTACCGTATAATACCTTTCAGTTGTGCTGTCATGCCATAAATAGCTGTAGGTGCCTTCGCCTGCATCCAGCATGAGGCTGTCAGTATGTATAATGGTGTCGGTGCCCAGGAAAATATCGGGGTACAGATATATTTCGATGGTCTGCAAAAGGGTATCATTTGACGGGATCTGGTCCCTGCTGAAATCAGCAGTGATCGAGAATTGATAATTGCCTGCTTCACTGAGATCCACCTTATCCGTGAATGTATAAACCAGGGAGTCGCCAGGTGGCATACCCTGGGTCATAAACAAGGTGTCAACCATAGCTTCTCCTCCATTCACTATGGATGTCAGTGCGATGGTGTCTCCAGCCACGAGAGCATTGGTGCCGGTATTTATTATGAGGATCTCGAGGTCTTCTGCAGGGCCCAGCTGACATGAATTCTGAAGGTTGCTGATCCGGTCGACAGCAATATCAGGAACCAGGGCAGTAATATGCACTGAATCTGTACCCGTACAGGTATTGGTATCCGATACCCTTGCTACATACCATCCTGGTGCATCGACCTCAAAGGTCTGTGTGCCCTCGACTTCGTTCCAGAAATAAGCAGTAAATCCTTCTCCGGCATCCAGGGTGTAGGGCAGTAGTGTTTTAATGGTGTCATTTACGCCTCCCAGGTCAACAATAGGATCCGGATAATGTTCTATGATTACAGCCAGGCTGTCGTTAGTGAGATCAATGTCAAAATCATAGATGGTGTACAGGTCGATTCTGTGCTCGCCTGTCTGTGAGAGATCGAAGCCGGCACTGAATGTAAAATCAAGTGAATCACCCGGATTAAAGGCATCTGTAAAATTCAGTTGCTCTGAAACAGGGGAACCATTATTGATGATGGCGATTACCTGGCTGCTTTCATTACTGACTGCGAAATTTCCATAATTCATGATTCGGACGCTGAGCACATCCATATCACCCAGCTCACATCCCGTTAAGGGCAAGAGGATGCTGCTGATGCCGATATCCACATATTCGAAGCTTACTCTTACCTTGTCCGTGGTGGTACAACCATTCACATCAGAAACACTGACCGAATAGAATTTATCTGTTGTCTGGTCGCCGTAGTATACCGTGTAATGCCTGTCTGTGGTGCTGTCATGCCAGAAATAGGTGTAATCACCTGGACCGGCATCCAGAATGAGGCTGTCGATGTGACTGATTGTGTCGGCACCGAGAGAAATATCAGGGAAGCCAAAAATCTCTATGGTCTTGCGTAAGGTATCATTACCGGGGACCAGGTCCTTTCTGAAATCAGCGGTGATTGTGAATTGATAGCTGCCGGTTGCACTGAGGTCTACATTGTTTGTGAAGGAAAAAAGCAGGGAGTCGCCAGGCAGCATATCCTGGGATAAAAACAGGGTATCAGGAGTAAGCGTTCCTGCATTTACCTGGTACGTAAATGCTATCGTGTCCCCTGATATGAGCGCATCACTGCCGGTGTTTCGCAGTAGTATGTCCAGGTTCTCAGTGGCAGACAGCTGGCAGGAATTGTCCAGGTTCGTGATCCGGCCGATGGTAATATCCGGAACAAGAAGGGTCATATGAACCGAATCTGTGGATGCGCAGCGAGTACCCTGTTGTACCGTGACCGAATACCATCCTGTGGTATCGATGGTAAGCGTCCGGAGGGTTGATCCATCCTGCCAGAGGTAGGAATCATTTCCGGCCCCTGCATCGAGAATATAAGTGAGTGCCCTGACAGTCGTGTCTGCACCCAGATCAATTGCTGTTATACCAAAAATATCGATTGAGGCATGGCTGGTATCATTGAATGTTGAATCATCGCCTTCAACCTTATTATATGCACTGAGATCATATGAGCGGATCTGTGACAGATCTATGGGGGTAAGGAAGGTATACTCAGCGCTGCTGTCAATCTCGATGTCTGCGCTTACGGTCATAATCTCTTCAATGGTATCCTCTTCGTGCACAATGAGGCCTAGGGTGATCTCCTGTCCCGGTTCCCATTTATAGCTGCCATGATTGGTGATGCTCACGCGGGCAAATACAGAATCATCCGGTTCACAGGCCGAAACGGGATGCAGGACAGCAGACAGCTCTGCGTCGACAATCAGGTAATGGATGCGGGTCGTATCACGGAAATTGCAGATACCGTTATCAACCACCACATGGTACACAGTATCGATATTCTCTGTAACATGGAAAACGGAATCCGTGGAGCCATCCTGCCAGAGATAAGTATCCGTGGGATTGCCTGTATAGGCATCCAGTACGACCGTATCAGGATGGAGGGTATACAAGAATTCGGGCAGGTTGGTTACAGGAGTGAATTCTACAAGGAAGGATTTGCTCGTTGTATCGTTAGTGGTGGTATCATTATAGAAGTCTGTATCATCGGGCAGCAGGGTGAAAGCACTTATGTTTTTGGTGCCGGAGGAAGCCAGGATGAATTCTTCACTGAAGACATACTGTACTGTATCACCCCGAAGCAGCATATCAGCAAGGACGAAGGTGTCGATCACCGTGGGTTCCGTTTCGAGCCGGTACCCGGCTATGATGGTATCACCGGCAGGCAGGGTATCCAGGCCGAAGTTTTTGATGGTGACCTTGACATGCTTGTCCAGGTCCTGAAGGCATCCGTTGCCCGGACTGCCAATGGACAGCACACCCAGGTCACGGGGAGTATCATAAATGCTGATATCGTCGACACCAAAACCCTCCAGGCCATTGGAGGCAGAACTGCCGAATCGGAACCGGAATTTTGCCGAGGGCAGTCCCCTGAAAGTATTAGTATCGAGCTGTATCCTGGCCGTCATCCACTGGGCACTGCTGCCGGTCCATCCATGGTTGTCCGGCAACTCGGAAACTACATCTGAATTGTACCAGTTCCAGTAAAATTCATCGCCGTCGCCCTTGCTTCCCAGGCGGGACCATGAGCTTCCATTATCCAGCGAATATTCGATGGCTGCACCATTAACATCTTCCTGTGTATTTGTAAAAATCCGGCACTCGAAGACTGGGTAGTCCAAACCCGAAAAATCAAAACAGGGTCCTGTCAGGAAGGATTCCTCATTGTCGTTGTGTGTCCCCGAAAGGTTGGTGACCCATGCAACGGTACCTGAAGATGCCTTTGTGATAACCGAACCTGATGGTGTACCGTACTGCCATGATGAATTGGTTCCGGATGTCCTCCAGAAATCAACACCGGATTCAAAATCCTGGAAATAGGGCAGGGAATAGGTAGGATCAACATACAATACGGTATCGAAGCTGTTATTGTCCGGCTCCTCATCTGAGTCAAGTAATGTTTCAACCAGCAGATTATAAATTCCGGGTATGGAAAGATCCGCAGTGGGAGTGAAGGTGTAAGATATATCATTGTTAAAGGGAATTGCTTCGGTGATGGTGTCATAGGTATAGCTAGTGCCTCCGTTGAGGGAATACCTCAGCGGGATGGAAGCGGGGGTTGCACCCGGACCAAAATTCTCTATTCTGACTGTTACCGTATCAGCCGATGTATGATCACAGCCGCTCAGCGGGGCAAGAAGGGCCGTAATCCCGATATCCTGCTCCAGGTAATTTCCCGTAATGGAAAAGTTATCAATATTCCATCCTGAAAAGTGGTTGTTGGTTGTAGTAGGGCCAAGATTTATCCGGAACCTGACATCTGACTGCCGGCTGGCATCAGGGATGGCCAGGCTGAAGAGCGACCATTTGCTTTCAATAATTGTGTTGTTTTTATTATTCCATATCTCATCCCATTCAGTACCCCCATCATTGCTTATTTCTATGGAAGCTGTATCGGAGTTTTCACTGTTCAGCCAGCGCAGGAAATTGAGTTTAAGGTCATTATAATAGTACAGGTCTAAAGAAGGGGAAGTGGCCAGGTTGACATATTTACTCACATTGGGTTCGTAATCGCCGGGAATGGCACCAAGTCCGGAAAGATCGGTGCCTATGACCATGGTGTCACCGGCAGCATGTTCCGGATCAGGGTTGCCAAGAAAGTTGCCCCCCAGTCCAAGTGGCCGGCCCCTTTCGAAATCACCTCCCAGTGTCCAGCCCTTATCGGCAGTAAAATCATCATAAAAGACCGCTTCCTGAATGATCTTTTCTCCTGCGGGAGACCAGTCGGAAGCAGGATAGCTACTGCCGCTGATGTCTATGCTCAAGGCTTCCAGCATGGCATCCGCCACATTACCGTGGCTGGCAGTCTCAGTAATATCGAATGTGACCCAGAGATAGGTATATCCTGATGGAAGTTCCAGGCTGAGACCGGTAAACCCTGCCATTCCTGAAGACAGTGAAATGGTGTCAAGCGGATCGGCTGCATAGAAATCTTTGCTGGAACTGTTGCTGTATAATTTAACACCATTGACTGCCACATCTGCATCAGAGGTATTTAATGATTTAGCCGTCAGGGAATTCAGTACCAGTGTGCCGGAGTTGCCCAGCACCTTAATGCCCACCTTCAGCACGGGATTATTTTCCGACCCTCCCGGGATCAGGTCCAGGTTCTCATGAGAAACGATGACGGTATCCACAAACCGTTCCGCACTCCCGGTCTCGAGCAAGCCAACATCATCAATGCATACACCATAGCCATATTTTGTAGTGGCCTTAAAACCGAAATAGGTGGTCGGACCGAGGGCTTCGTCCGGGACCAAAATGACCTGCTGTGTCCAGCTCTCAACTGCATCCAGGTATTCCCCTATAATGTTAAGTTCGTTCCAGCTGCTGTCAGAATGGGTTTTGTAATATACCTGCAATTCATCATTATCATCAGCAAAGAATGAAAGCCAGTTCATCTGGGCATGCCGGAACCTTAACTCGGCTCGTACTGCAAATTCAAGATCAACTGCAGGAGTAATGAGAAAACCTGCTTGGTTTTGCAGACTTTCAAAAAAATATAGGGCATTTACGTCTCCGCTGTAAGCCCCTGTGGGCCTGCGGCTTCCGGGAATAGAAGGAGTAGTGGTGCCGCCTCCATCTACAAATTCCCAAGGTTTGTTTGGATCACCTATATATTCTGTGGACCATCCACCGGGCTTGCTTCCCGGAGAGTCATCGAAGTTCTCGAAAAACAATGTGTCCTGTGTGTAAGTATACGTGCAGGCAAGCATCAGGATCCCCAGTAATGCGGCTTGATTTTTCATATATGCTAAAATTGTAATTATCTGAAAAAATAATAATTGAAATTTTGAGAACGAATGGAACCGCTTCGCTCTCCTTATCACCTGTTTAAAAATATTCTGTAATTTCTCTTCGAAATATATGATATTTACATATACGAATATCTGAAAAATTCACGGTAAAAGCTGTGACCAGAACATATAGTATACGGATAAACTAAAGCTTGGTTACAAGATTTTGATTAACGACATGCACCAAAAACCCTGCTATTGTAGTCATTATGAAACTATAAGGGAAATTTTCAGAATTGCATTTTTTGATACATCATAAACTAAAAGTATATATATATCGTATAAATTGTACAGGCTATTCAAAATGAAGATCATGATAAAGTGAAGTCTTTTACAAATAGTAGCTTACTAATTCTCTTTCTGTTCTTTTTTTCTTTTCTCAGTTCTTATGCACAAACAGACACTGAATTCTGGTTTGTAGCTCCTGAAGTAACAGAAAGTCACGGGATTTTTCCCGGTGGGGAACCTGTATATTTCAGGGTTTCAGCCCTTGATCTTGCCAGTACCGTACGAATATATCAACCCGCAAGGTCTGCCGGGCTCGATACGACCTTTGATGTGGCTGCCAATAGCACTGTCTCCATAGATGCCACAGCCTGGATCGACGACATTGAGAACTCTCCTGGCGGACTGGTTCTGGATAAAGGTATCCATATCACCTCGACCAACCTGATCACCGTATATTATGATGAAGACGAATTCTATAACCGGG
>CAZILN010000233.1:0-11602 GCA_964540005.1 uncultured Bacteroidaceae bacterium
TGTGGCTCCATGGACCACAATGGCGAAGGTAAGATCTTCCTTTGCCTCGATGTTCATTAAGGCTTTTCCCAATTCCAGGTGCCCGCTGCTGCTTACCGGAAGAAATTCTGTCAATCCCTGTACCAATCCTAAAATCAAGGCTTCGATCCAGTTCATCCTTCTTTTTCTTCTTTGGGTTTCTTCATGATGGCCCAGATCTCAAATCCAAAGCCGAATAAGACAATTATGGGTGCAAGGGTTATTCTGCGGAAACTGAAAACATCGGGGTTGAATTCATTCGGATTTTCGGCTTTCCCGCCAATCATCAATAAAAATCCGATAATAATGATAACAAATCCAATGACAAGTAAGAAATAATTTTCCTTCTGCAGGGGAAAATCAATCTTCTCTTTTTCGATTTTTTTCTTGGTCATGATATCTGATTTCGGTTCAAACTTTTTGCAAAGAAAGCTTAAAAAATGACATTTTAATAATATAAATTATCGGCCGACATTCTGAGGTACTTGTTCACGGCAAAAAATGTGGAGACCCAGTTCAGGAATATACCCAGGAAAATGACCATCATAACCAGTATCCCGATAATTTCTATATCCATAAAATAGATAATCTCCGAAAATTCCCGGTTTATCAGGTAAAGGACCCCTCCAAGGAGTGCAATCGCAATTACGGCAGCCAGGATGCCATGACCTGCACTCCTGTATAAAAATGGCCTGCGTATGAAAGTGCGGGTAGCGCCTACCAGCTTCATCGTATTTATGAGGAATCTCCTGGAATATACTGATAATCGTATGGTATTGTTTATCAGGGCTACTGCAATAAGGAAGAGCAAGGCGCTGAAAAGTAATATAATAAAGCTTATTTTTCGTATGTTCTCATTAACCAGGTGCAGCAGCGATTTCTGGTAGAAAACCTCCTTTACTTCTTCATAGGAATTTATTTGGCCTTCAATGAATGAAATGCTGTCGGGATTTGCATAACCTGCATAGAAGCGGACATCAATAGTTGCACCGAGTGGATTGTATCCAAGGAACTCAATAAAATCCTCACCCAGTTCCTCTGTCAGCTCTGATGCTGCCTCCTCTTTTGAGATGTATTCAGTTGATTTGACATACTGCTTTGCATCCAGGCTTTTCTGCAGTCGCAGGATATCAACTTCCTTAACATTTTCATTGAGGATAATTGTGAATCCTATGTTCTCTTTGACATGATCAGAAAGCCTCTTTGCATTTATAAGCAAAATGCCGATTAGTCCCAGCAGGAACAAGACCAAAGAAATACTGATGATAGAAGTTATATAGGAACTTCTCAGTCTTCTCTTGGATATCCTGGCGTCTTTTTTCTTCATTGTCAGGAGTTAGGGGCGCAAATATAGTTAAAATGCAGACAGCTTACCCATCATGGGGATTCAGACAGAGGGGTTTAATTAAAAATCTCGACCCAGCCAAATTCATCCGGCTCATCACCATACTGGATGGCTGTAAGTTTGTTGTATAACTTAATTGAAAGCGGTCCCGGTTTACCATCCTTGCAATACTCATATATCTTATTGTTTAAAGGATCTACAATCTTATTAATTGGGCTGATCACAGCAGCTGTCCCACAGGCCCCAGCTTCCTCAAAACTTTCCAATTCTTCAAGGGGGACAGGACGGCGTTCAACCTTCATTCCCATAGATAAAGCCAGCTCCATAAGGCTTTTATTGGTTATAGAGGGAAGGATGCTCTGTGATTTGGGTGTGACGTAGGTATTGTTTTTGATACCAAAAAAATTGGCCGGACCGCATTCATCGATATATTTCTTTTCTATGGCATCCAGGTATATTACTGAAGCAAAACCCTGCTCGTGCCCTTTCTCGAGGGATACAAGGCTGGCTGCATAATTGCCTCCTGCCTTAATATGGCCTGTTCCCAAAGGGGCAGCCCTGTCGTAATCATAACATATCATCATGTTTACCGGGTTGAATCCTTCCCTGAAATAGGGCCCTGCCGGAGTAACGAAAACCATAAACATATACTCCTTGCCTGGTTTAACCCCTATCTCTGCCCCGGTACCGATAAGTAAGGGCCTGATATAAAGAGATGCTCCCGTCCCATAGGGAGGTATGTATCCGGAATTTAGAGTGACGGCTTTAACAAGGGCTGAATGAAATAATTCCTCAGGCGGGGCAGCCATTTTAATCCCAAGGGCACTGTTTTTCATGCGAGTTGCATTCTCCTGCCATCTGAATATCCGTATTTTATTGTCTTTCCCCATATATGCCTTCATTCCCTCGAATGCTTCCTGTCCATAATGAAGGCAGGTGGCTGACATGTGGATGCTTATGTATTCAGATGAAGTGATTTCCAGTTCACCCCACTTCCCGTTCTTATAATAACAGCGGACATTATAGTCAGTCGGCATGTACCCGAAGGGCAGGTTTTTCCAGTCAATGTTTTGCATCTTGTAAAATTAGGAATTTTTAGGAAAACTGTTTGATATTTTCAATCTGTTCTTCTTTACTCACTTCCCTGAGTTTCCTGGCTGCAGCTGTAAAAAAATCGTGGTTCTTCAGGAAATCAATCTGATAGATGTTCCAGTCTCTTTTTGACTTAAAAAGGTTTTTAGTCCGGTATTCCTGGAAAAGCTTATCTGAAAGGATAAGGAAATCCACCCTGCCCAGGTGATCCAGGTTTGAATCGCAAATGATCTGTTCAAGCAGGTTTTTTGGTTTCGGGGGAAGACTGGTTGCAAGTATTAATTCGCAGATTTTTTCGATCTGTTCTTCAGTGAATTTATATTCCGGCAGCATCTTCCGGGCTGCCTCCACTGATTTTATTTCATGATC
Source organism: uncultured Bacteroidaceae bacterium (assembly GCA_964540005.1). Lineage (GTDB taxonomy): Bacteria > Bacteroidota > Bacteroidia > Bacteroidales > SM23-62 > CAZILN01. The sequence goes on from CAZILN010000233.1 coordinate 2,825, forward strand.
TTCGATGTCTTCAAGATATCCTATGTCATGCAGCAATGCTGCTGTTCTGAGGCAAAGGAGATCCTCGTCACTGATATTCTCCGCTCTTCCAAGGAGCTCCACCTGTGTATATACATGATAAGTATGTGCCGCATTATGATAAAACAGGTATTCGGGACTTTCCTGTTCCAGCCTCTGGAGGATGACTTCTTCGATATCGAGCAGGCGCAATAATTGAACCTGGACCTGGAACTTGTTGTTACCTGTGTATTCGTTTACATCCTGAAATTCAGCTTTCAGCCCTTTAACGAAATACATATCCAGTTCTCCCTTATACTTAACCGGCATTTTACCCCGGTATTCACAATCAAAGAAATGCTGAACCAGTTTGAAGGTGCTTCCTGAAATATTAACCCGTCCGATTTCACCCGATGACTCCATCCTGCTTGCTGTATTGACTGTATCGCCCCAAATGTCGTAGGAGAATTTTTTCTGTCCGACAACTCCTGCAATAACTGAGCCTGTATGTATCCCAATCCTCAGATCCCAGATCTCGGCATTCTCTTTCTTCAGTTCATGCATAAAATACTGCATCTCCAGCGCAGCCAGAACAACTTCCACCGGATTGGTCCGGTTTTTTACAGGGATTCCCCCGGCTGCCATATAAGCATCACCTATTGTCTTGATCTTCTCTATATTATATTTTTCAACCACCGTGTCAAACTGGAAATAGAAACTGTCAAGTTCATCAATCAGCTTTTCCGGATTCATCTGTTCAGCAATTTTTGTGAATCCCTGTATGTCTGAGAACAGGACGGTTACCATCTTGAATTTACTGCTGGTTACCTTTCCTTTCTTCTTCAATTCATCGGCTGTTTTCTTAGGCAATATATTGGCCAGAAGGTTATCTGTCTGTTCTTTTTCCTTCAGTATGACTTCTGTTCTCTCACTAATTATATCTTCTATCCTGTATTGCAGTTTTAACTGCTGGAATGATTTCCACTTCCTGTAAAAGAACAATATGAACAGGATAATGAATAAATATATTATAATGGCCCACCAGGCCAGGTAGAGAGGTGCGCTGATGCGGAACACGCAGAGGTCGGGATCTGAGACCCTTCCGTACTGGTCCATGGACCTGACCATAAAACGGTAATCACCGGCTCCGGGATTAGCATACCCGGCACATTCAGATTCAGTCCATTCACTCCAATCATCATGACCTTCAAGACGGTATTGAAAAAGAGGTTTGTATGCGGGGAAGAGTTCAGTTGTCCGGCACTCAAAAAGGAGCTGTTTTACCGAATGAGGTATTTTAGCAGGTCTTTGAAGTGAATCATTGTCAAAAATACAGCGGTCAATAAAGGTGGTGGGAGCAGGTTGATCTGCTGGCCGGGATTCCCTGTCTATTATTATTAATCCCCCGGTGGTAGCCAGCCAGAGACTGGCAGGACAGGAAGAAACGGCATTGATTCGCAGGTGGTCAAACCCCCTGAATTGGTAAGTAATAATCTTTTGATAAGATATGGTGGCCGGATCATACTGAATAATCCCCTTCCTCATACTGACCGGGTCATAATAGCTGAGAAAGATTATATCCGTGGGTGCTGTATGCAGGCTGGTTATAATCACATCCGGTTGATCCATCTCCTTATTCATGGGATGAGCAATAACATTATTCCGGTCGGGATCGTATGAGAACAAACCCTCAGGTGTGGAGAAGACCGGTTGGTCATCAAGGCGGAATATTCTGACTGGACCGGTAAGATCTATTGTGATACCTTCAGGTTTAAATGCTTTAAATTCTGCTCCGGGATCATATGCATGTCCGGGTGCAGACCTGAAGACTCCGGAATAATCAGTACTTATCCAAACAGTTCCGTCACCTGATTCATAAATGCTGTTAATTGCATATACATCCGGATATGATCTGCCAAGATCTTTCCAACTGCCGTTTTCCTTCCTGATGGCTGTAAATCCCTCATCAAGAATGATATAGATAAGGGAGGAGTCTGTGATGGACCTTGACAGGTAGCGGGCGGGCAAATCTGAAATCAATTCAGGGCCTGATCCCTCCAGTTCAGGGACTGATCCCTCCATCTGGTAAACTCCTTCTTCACAGGCCATCAGCAGAGAATTGCTAAATGGCAGCAGGCTGTTGCATGCAACCCGGTGATCGAACAGGGCGTTAAAAGTCATTCGCTGGCTGCCTGCCTGCAGTTGCGGATACTTAATCGAATAGACTCCTTCATCAGTAGCAAGAAAGAGAGTTTGTAAATGATATATGACAGAATTTATAGTGGAAGCTTGTCCAGGGACTGATCCGTACTCCCTGATGGGGGGATTTAGCTCTATCTTGCTGATGGCTGCTCGATGCAGGATCCACAGATGACCATGATTATCGTAGTATATGTCCCTTATCACCGAGGCATGAATACCATTTTCCCTGTTTATGGTTTTTAACAACACACCCTTGTCATCATACAGCAGCAAATCGCGACCTTCGCGGATCAATAACAAGAGGCTGTCATTCAGGACATGGAATTCAGAGCTGTGAGTATCCTTGTGGGATCCAAAACTGACGGATTGTGTTTCAAAGGGCCCGTTTTCAACAAGAGTGTAAAGGGCGGGATCTCCCGAAAGCCTGATGCAGGTTTTATTTCTGAAATCAACAAGATCAACTACCTTCTTACCTGATAGCTGATCCGGATCCAGGACGGTTTGAAGAGAGTCCCTGGAATATCTCAGTAATCCGGATTCAGGAATATAAAGGTAGAGTTGTCCCAGTGAACCAAATGCATCAGATATAGCCGGTCCTGATAATACCTGTTCGATCTGATTCCCTGATTCTTTATACAGTCCCTCTTCGGCCAGCAGGTATACTTCCTCACCGGCAATAATGATCTTTTGTATCTGTCCTGGCAGGATACCTGAAGAAGCATGATCATTCAGCAGGTCCTTATAGCTCAGGTTACCCGTCCTGTTATCCTGTATAATACCAAATGAGTTAAGTCCACAGGCATATACGGTACCCTGATCTGAAACTGCCAGCTGTGTTCTTCCCGGCACCCCGGCAGAACTCCATCTCTTCCCGTCATATTTAAGTATCCGGTTAAGGGCGGCTATATAAATATTATCATCAATATCGAAGGTGATCTGGAAATATTCTTCTATGGTGGAAAAGTCCTCAGGATGGATTATCTGATTTTTTGAATTTTCAATTAACTCAAAATGAGTGATTTGTCCACAAGTGGCTTTAGGTAAGAAGAGGATGAGAGGAAAAAAAATAAAAATAACCTTAGGAAATTTGTAAAGAAAATTCATAACTTGTGTTTCTGTTACAATACTAACGGGCATCCTCTCCCGTTAGCAAATGTAAGAATTAATGCAATTAGTTCTTATTTAATAGAAACCTATAAAAAATGGAAGAAAAAGTAAAAAAACCTATCCTAGTAACCTGGGACTTCACTGATAAATCTCACTATGCGTTAGAGCACGGGGTCAATCTGAATAGAGACCTGAAGACCGAAGTTCATCTCTTGCATATTGTCAAGAAGGCAAAAGAAATTGATGAAGCTAAAGGTAAATTTGATAAAACGATTCCTGAACTGGAGAAGAAGCTTAATTCCAGGATAAATTTTATCATAAAAGAAGGAACGATTTTTACTACCATTTCTGAAGTAGCGACAGAAATGCATGCTGAAATGGTCATTCTTGGCACACACGGTATGAAGGGCATGCAAAAACTAATTGGAAGCTGGGCCTTAAAAGTAATTACCGGATCCCGCGTCCCGTTTATTGTCGTTCAGGCTTCACCCAAATCCCATGGATTCCAGAAAGTAGTTTTCCCCCTGGATTTTCATATGGAGAATAAAGAGAAGATCAGTTGGATCAATCACGTTGCAAAGATTTATAATTCAAAGTTTTATATAATTAAGCAAAAAACCACAGACGCCAAGTTCCTGAAGAACATACAATCCAATCTCCATTTTACCAGGAAATTCCTGGACAATAATCAGATCAGCTACGATATCAAAACAGCTGAAGGAAAAATAGGCTTTACAGCCGAAACCATTGAGTATGCACATGAGATAGAAGCCGACATGATCCTCATTATGACCACCAAGGACATTAATATTGCAGATTATGTTATAGGTGCCCATGAGCAACAGATCATCTCCAACAAGTATGAAATCCCGGTTATGTGCATTAATCCGAGACCCGGCAAGATCGGTGGTGGATTCAGTGCTTCAGGAGGATAACAGATTAAGTCCATACCAGCCCGCCTTATAATATCGCGTTGCGCAGTTATACACATGCTTTGTGAAGGAATTAATATTTGCCACCCGGAATCCTGATAAGCTAAGGGAAATCCAGGAAATTCTTGCATCAGGATGTAAGATCCTCAGCCTGGAGGATCTGGGTATGGAGGATGACATCCCGGAGGACCATGATACCCTTGAAGCCAATGCACTTTTCAAGGCCAAATTCATATATAGGAAATTTGGAGTTGATTGTTTTGCCGATGATACCGGACTGGAAGTGCAGGCGCTTAATGGAGCCCCGGGGGTTTATTCAGCACGATATGCCTCATTGACCGATGAGGTAAACAGGGGTGAGAGCATCTCATCAGCCAACATCAGGAAACTTCTGAATATGCTGGACGGTCAGGCTGACAGGCGGGCAAGGTTCAGGACCATTATTGCCCTGGTTCAAAAGGGGGAACATCATTTGTTTGAGGGAATTGTATCGGGACATATCATCGAGGAGTTAAAGGGGAAGGAGGGTTTCGGTTACGACCCGGTTTTCTGTCCGGAAGGATCAACCCGTACATTCGCAGAAATGGATCTCAAAGAAAAAAACCTGATTAGCCATCGCGCAAGAGCCATACAAAAATTGTCTGAATTTTTGTTACAGGGGTCATTATATTGATCCCTGAGATCCGGCAGATGAACTGACTCAAAATTCCCGCGAAAACTTTTTACTCTGGCGATAATACTAACTTTGAAAATTATTCGTATTAGTATTGTTGAATCCTGCGAGCGCAATCCCCGCTGCTTGCGGCGGGGTAAGCGAGCGCAATAAAAATAATAATAAAGGATCGAAGATTCCTCGCCGCTTGCGGCGAGGAGCTTCAATCATCAGACAGGCAAAACCTTGACAACAGGCAAAACCTTGATAAGACCAGGATATACAGGATCCATTTTTCTGATCAGCATCGGGATACTGCTGAGCATTTTGTCTTTACATGGACAGCTGACAATCGGAGAATGGAGGAGCCACCTGCCCTATATACATGCAAAACAGGTAGTTGAGACAGGGGACAGGATCTATTGTTCCACAAGGACGGGCCTGTTTTACTTTGATAAATCGGATCAGTCCATCCACATCATAACCCGCGTGGATGGTTTGTCTGATTTGGAGATTAATGCCCTGAAATATTCTGAGCATGATGATATCATGGTGATCGCGTACAATAATGGGAACCTGGACCTGATAAAAGACGGAATTATAATCAATATACCCGACATTAAAAGGAAACAAATAACAGGAAATAAAAGCATTAATGATATTATGCTCATCGATCAGCTTGCCTACCTTTCATGCGGTTTTGGCATTGTGGTGGTAAACCTTGAAAGGGAAGAGATCAAGGACACATATTATATAGGTGAGGAGGGTGGACAGATTGACGTGAAATCCATGGCTTTTGACGGGGAGAACCTGTATGCAGCCACTGCGGACGGTCTTTTCAGGGCAGATATCGAAAGCCCAAACCTGATAGATTATAATTACTGGGAAAAGGTCCCTGACATTCCGAATCATGACGGGATCTTTAATACCGTTGTATTTTTTGATAACAGGATATTTGTCAGCTGTTCAGATGCAGTCAACCAGAAGGATACAATATACTACTACAGGGACGGAAAGTGGGAGTATTCTGACTATCAACCGTATATCCAGGTAAGAAGGATGGTTGTGAGTAAGGACAGGCTTCTGGTTGTGACCCGATATTATACGGATGTTTTTAATAAAGAGGGTAGCCGGTTATGGCACATTAATACAATTAATCCCCGGGATGCGATTACAGACCTGGATGATGAATTGTGGGTGGCCGATGAAACTGAAGGCCTGACCAGAGTTGAATCGGCCGAAGAGAAGGAAAGGATCATCCCCAATGGCCCTATCAGCAATGAAGTAGTAAAATTAGCCATCAGCGGCAGTTATATATATTCGGTAGCCGGAGGGGTTGACCTTGCCTGGAACAATGTCTTTAATCATGCAGAACTGAATATTTTAAAAGAGAATTTCTGGGAAGAAGGATTTGATACCGTTGCCTACCGTGACCTGGTATCACTGGCGGTTGATCCGGGAGATGCGGGGCATGTTTTTGCCGGATCCTGGGGCTACGGGCTCCTGGAATTCCGTGATGGCGAACTGGTTGAGGTGTTCAGGGATCATAACAGCAGCCTGCAGACCATCTTTCCCGGCGATTTTTTCAGGTTGGGAGGATTATGTTTTGACAGGGGGAACAACCTGTGGGTGGGGAATTCAGCTGTTGCAGAAGCTGTTTCGGTGAGACAGCCTGATGGTAACTGGAAAAGCTTTTCATTCGGGGGCCAGCTGAAAGACCCCCCTGCCATCAGTGATATGATCTGTACGCGCAACAACCATTTCTGGATGATCCTCCCCAAAAATTATGGCATGTTTGCATTTACTGTGAATGGGACCATAGATGACGAATCGGATGATGAGTACGAACGGATTTATATCATTGACGCAAACGGCGAAGCTATTTCAAATAATGTATTCTCCCTGGTGGAGGACCTGGACGGGAATATATGGGTTGGCACCGATAAAGGGGTGGTAGTATATTACAGTCCGGGCCGCGTTTTCAGTGATAATACCTTCTACGGACAACAGGTGATCGTTCCGCGGAATGACGGAACCGGCCTTGCAGATATACTTTTAGGAACAGAGACTGTTACCGCCCTGGCTGTGGACGGGGCAAACCGTAAATGGGTGGGAACCGCGAAGTCAGGAGTATTTCTTCTGTCGGAAGACGGACTCGATGAAGTCTACAATTTCACCGCAGAGAACAGTCCTTTATTATCAAACGGCATACAGGACATTGCCATTCATCCTTCGACAGGCGAGGTATTTTTCGGCACGGATAAGGGAATTATCTCCTTCCGGAGTTCGGCTACTGCGGGGAATGACCTGTTCCAGGATGTTTATGTTTATCCCAATCCGGTACGCGAGGACTATGAAGGGGAGATTGTTATCACAGGCATGATCCGGGAAGCCAATATTAAAATTACTGATATCAGCGGGAACCTGGTTTATGAGACGACATCGCTGGGGGGACAGGCAATCTGGGATGGGAAGTCGTTTTCGGGTGTGCGGGTTAAGACCGGGGTTTACCTGATCTTCTGTACCAATGAGGACGGATCGCAAACGCATATTACCAAGCTGCTGATAATTAACTAGTTGTTCGCAAGAAAACGCCAATTTCTGCGTTACGCTTGTTATCAAAATGCTCATTTACACAAGTTAACTCCGCTTTTTCTGACTTCACAAGCCTTGAACTTGGCGTTTTCTTTCAAACACTGACTTATCCTGCATACAATTAGTATACCTTTGTCAGACGAATTACTTAATTGCTTGTAAGTTACAACCCATATGATCACCACCGTACAAGGCATAGTCCTGCACCATGTAAATTATAGTGAATCGAGTGTTATTGTCCAGACCTATACCGACCGGTACGGGCGTCTATCCGTGATGATCAACAGCATCAGGGGAAAAAGGACAAAGTTCAGTATGAATATGATCCAGCCGCTGTCCATGGTCGAGTTCGAGATCTATTACAAACAGAACAGGGAGATCCAGAGGATAAAGGAGTTCAGCAATCCCTTGCAGTATCACAGCATTCCTTACCGGATCGAGAAAAGCAGCCAGGCTATGTTCATGGCTGAAATACTGTATAAATCACTGCAGGAGGAGGAGGCCAATACAGCCATGTTCGATTTCCTGGTCAATGCTGTACAGGTCCTTGACCTGCTGGAGAGGAATATCGGTAGTTTTCATGTGGTATTTCTTATACAACTGTCAAAATTCCTGGGGTTTTTCCCCCGGAACAACTTTAGCGGGGATGTTTGTTTTTTTGATCTGCGTGGGGGACAATTTGCCTCGCTGCCGCTCTCTCATCCTGATTACCTTGATAAGAAACTATCTTTGTTGATGCATAAATTGTTGAAAATCAATTTGAAAGACCTGGATTCACTGGATTCTGCCGGCCTGGCCAGGACCGGACTTACCGAGGCATTAGTTGATTATTACAGCCTGCATATTACAGGTTTCGGAAAAATCCGGTCCCTGCCGGTTCTCAGAGAGATACTAAGTTAACAAATTACCTGTTTTCAGAACCTGAAAAACGACATCTATTGAGTATCTTTCCATCCTCAATAACTTTTTAAGTTTTGATACGTAGAAGGGGATAATTAAGTAAGATATTTTTAGTTGGTAATCATTTCAAATACAAGCATATATTTATTAGATGGTTTATGGTTCACTGGTGCAACCAGTGGGCTTTTTTTATAGTCGTATTCTAGATAGGCATTAACATTTCAGATCCGGACCTGGTCCGGGTCTGATTATAATATAGTTTTAATAGGTTCCATCGATCTTTTGAAAAAAAAAAAGACAAGAGATCGAATGGGAGAATTATTGTTTTTATATAACAGGATATAGATTCATGGGATCAAGCATTTATAATATTTGATGATAGTCAGAAGGCAG
>CAZILN010000234.1:0-12518 GCA_964540005.1 uncultured Bacteroidaceae bacterium
GTAATGGTTGGTGCTGGTCAGCAATTTACCCTCAGCATCGAAAACAGAAACCCGCCAGGGGGATTCAGTGATCCTGACCTCCCCATATGTGCCGGTATAAATATGACCCTCTTCAGTTTTACTGTATTTCCATGATCCGTCAACGGGAACAGTTCCGTCAACCAGCATCAGGGAAGGTTCATCGGAGAAACTACCGGAGCCGGATCTGGCACGGAGCCTGATGGTTCTGGGCGAAACGAATTCTATTGAAAATGGAAGAGAGGGACTGGCTGCATATTCTATTCCCGGGAATTCGTTGGCGCGGACAGGGTTCAGTCCGCCCATCATATTGTTAAACGCCATCCTGGTAGAATATTCGTACCGTTTATAAAGGATATTCCCTTTTCCGGTTTCCGGGTTAAACGATTCCAGGTCGGTAGCCAGGTAATAGGTGTTTTTAAAATCCCAGAAATCACTGCTGATATCTACCGGTTCATTGTACAGATCAAATCCCTGCAGCTGTGCATGTATTGTATTGCATAATAAACTTATAAGAATCAACAAAGGAATCAGTAAAAGGCTGTGCTTAGTTTTCATGTGTATGCAGATTAAATATTAATTGATTAGCAGAAATAATGTCCTTGTTGTATATATATCCGGAAGATGTGATCAATTATAAATTGTAAACAACGTTATTCCACCAACAAGGTACTTATTTTTTCACTGGATTCTCCCAACACTTTCAGCAATGTATCGTAAACTTCATACGCAGGCCTGGTATATTCAAGGCTCAACAAGTGAGGCCTTCATACTATCAGAGTTTTATCAGTTTGCTCTTTTTTACACCCTTGTCTGTCCGGATCAGCACTTCATAGTACCCGGATTGCAGCTCGTGTATATCTATAACCGAATTACCGGAATAATTATCATGGATCACTGTTTTACCATTGATATTAATTATTATGAGCTCATAATCGAACTGCTTACCGCATTCAATAATGAGTGTTTCCCTGCCGGGATTGGGATACATCCTCAGGGAACTCAGTTCTGAAAGCACTTCGTTCCCCACCACAACAGAGATCCTTATAAAAACAGTTCCGGATATATCACCCTTCGCCCATACAGCCTCAATTGCCGCCGTCCCCTGACCGATTGCCACCAGCATCCCCGTGGTCTCATCGAAGTCTATTATTGATGCTCCCTGTATAATTTCAAAACTATATTCCTTAACAGTTGCATCCTCCGGCTGAACTTCCACCTCCAGGTAAACAGTATCATTGACAAACATATCCACCAGGGAAGGGATAATGACGATACTGGTGACCGCTTTTTCAATGATCCTGATATCCATGCTGAGAGTGAATGAATCCGTATCATGGCTTACCACTTCAATGGTAACAAGGCCTGTATCCATTGCAATCAGGCGTCCGGTGGATTGATCAAAATCCACTAGGGAGTTACCCTCTGCCACCCGTATGTGAAAGTCCTGGACGGAAGCATCCTGAGGCTGGATCTCAGCCTCAATAAACAGGCTGTCATGGATGTACATCTCCTCCACAGCGGGTGAGATGGTAATGCCGGTTACAGCAATTTTCCTGACCTCAATTTCCCTGCTGAAGGTAATCGAATTTTTATCCAGGCTAAGAGCTTTAAGGGTCACGGTCCCTTCTGCCCGGGCCACCAGCATACCGGTCAGGGAATCATAGGTTACCGCCTCCGTATCTCCCTGTATTTCAATCAAGTATTCAGAATTAATGGCATTAACAGGAGCAATGATCACCTCCAGAGGAATGGTATCCCCAATTATCATGGTATTAATGTCCGGAGATAAGTATATCCCGCTCACCCTCACCGTATCATCTTCGTAAAAGGAAGACGGACGGCTGGCTGTTCTCATAAGGCTGTAGGGATGATCCGCCATCATGGAAGCTGCATACGGTGTTTCCCACTCAGCGAAGATCCCGTCTATGGTATGATCGAAATTCGGGACACAATGGCCGTTACTGACCCCTCCCCATGACCAGGATAACCAGCCGATATCATTTCTGCCTGTCGCATCCAGTCCGGTTCCAAAATCAAGAATATTGCATGTCGGATAGGCAGTAGGTGATGGTCCTTCCCCGATGATAACAGGCAATCCTTCGTTTATAGACCTGGTGGCAACCCGGTGGTAATTGTCAGTGGTTGACCAGTAGGAGTGAACCGAAAAAAGTACGTTCTCAAGCGGATCATGCGCCAGTATCTCCTTCCAGTTATTGAAAATTATATCCACATTCTGGCCCCATGTACTTGCATCGATGACAATGGGGACCGTATAACCATATTCCCTCAGGGAATCGATAGCTGCCATGTATTCATCCCTGAACTGCTGGTCGCTCACATTGCCGTCGCCTACTTCGTTCCCGATATTGAGCAGGGTCCACCTGCGGTTTCTTTGTATCCCTTCCATCAGGACCGTGTCCCTCCAGAAATCCACGCAAACATCCAGGTTCTCCCAATCTCCCGTTGCCGAGTGGCATTCAGGCATGGCGATCATTTTACCGGCAATGCAATTATCGATGAGTTCGACCAGGGTTTCCTTATTTCCTTCTTCCTCTGTCCATACCAGCCTTACACAGTTGGCTCCCGTTTGGTCAATCTGAGGCAAATATTGTATCCCGGATTTATCGTCTGACCAGACGAACATCTCGTTAACCCCTTTGAGGATCACTCTTTCCCCTCTGGCCGTATACAGGTACCTTCCTTCCACATACATGGTATCGCCCGCTGTAGTATCCGGGAATGCAATGCAGGCCCCCGGATCAAGGGAGGGGGTGATCCCGGTATTGCCACCCGCACAGACCCCGCAGGAATCGATGAAGGCGCTCCCGCTGTCATCCCCGTTACAATCCCGGCCGGCCGTTACATATTTAGACAGCAATCGGATGTAACTCACCTGGTAGCCGCATGAGTTCTCGGTGACCGACCAGGAGTTCAGCGGCCAGCTTGTGTTGAAGTCCTTATACGATTTCTGGTCGGGCTGGCCTTTAGGCGGGGTGATGGATTCAGACAAGCACTTCGCGTTGTTTTCAGCAGACCAGCATCCGGTCGGGCAGCAATCATCCCAGTCATATCCCGGATTCGGGCCCCCTGCCAGGAACCCTGGTGCTGGTCCGTACACAGATACCCCCACCCTGTCCCAGAGCGCGCTGCCATCGGAAAACCAGGAATGGTAAAATTCATTAACCCCGTTCTCGGCCCCGTAGGCATACATATTTGAAAGGTAAACGAAATTAAGAGGATTGACCCCGTTAATATAGTTGATAAACGTAAGGGCGGCATCCCATGCAGTACTGCTGATGGCCGAATCTACCTTATAGCTGATCAGGTCATAATACATATTGCCCTGGGAGGACTTGGTATTATTGCTCCCCCAGGTATAGTCCTTTATATAGGCCAGATAGGGGTCCTTATTACTCAGGTAAGCAGCCAGGTTATCCCCTCCGTTTATGACTGCATTTTTATAGACAGACAGGATATCTTCCTGGACGGTCACTGTACCGTCATCCAGCGTGGTGTAATATAAAAGCACATCCTGGTTTGTGGTTTCGAAAGGATAGGCATAGGGCGATGCTATCAGGTGGCAATCCTGGTAATTTGCATCGAAATAATCACGATAACTGACGTCCCCTGTTACTTCAAACAGGAAACAGGCTGCTTCCAGCTTGATCATATCCCTGTCATAATCTCCTACTTCCTGTTGGCCTGCTCCCAAACCCTCCGAATCATAATCGGCGGAATTGTTATAAAAAAGAACCAAGGGATTCGCATCACCCCACTCCCAGGCCCGGAGTGCCCTGGCCAGGAGGGTATCAGCGTAATCAGTCATACCTGCGGACCGGTAGACCTTTGAGGCAATAACAAAGGCCGCTGCCGTATTCATGGTGGCCGAGGTGTTGGCCGGACCATAATAACTGGGGCCGGTCACGGCGGAAGGGGGACTCCCGTGGGATTCACCTACGATACTCAGCACGCTTCCGTCTTGCTGTTGCATGCGCATCAGGTGGTCTATCCCCCAAACTGCCTCATCCAGAATGTCCGGAATTCCATTCCCCGATTCAGGTATGTTATAATCATCAGCCCATGCCTGGGGTTTTTCCAGGTAGGCCTTCATCATTTCCACCACATAATTGGCAGTCCAGTTAGTATACTTATTGTAATCACCGGCATCATACCAGCCCCCGCTGAGATCCTTTTCCGTGGCAGGGTTATCCTGGTCAAAGAAAGAACGGCAGTTCGCATCCTGCAAAGGCCCTATATGGCTGGCACTGTCTGCCCACGCCTCCCCGGCATAGGCAACTTCCTTATTAAATCCAGAACGCTGGTAGAAGAAGCTCCGCATAGCCTGCCTGAGCAATTCATTGTATACATTATGAGCGATCTCAAATTCATAGGACCTCAGATCATGCTGCTCATCCAGTACAAAATACCTCCCGGGTTCTTCCACGCCCGAAAAATCAAAGTGCCAGGCCTTATCCCCGGAAGAAGCATCGGTACTCCCGTTTTTCCACCTGGAGATTTCCCCCCTGTAGACCTTTTCCCCGGTGGTTGCATTGACCACAGAATAATAATCACCCGGGACAAAGGACTCGCCGGCATCAAATCCTGTCTGGGGGTTCTTAATAACCGCAATTTTTTTTGCCTGGGGCAAGTAACCGATCTGGTCGACAATGATGAACTTCGAATGTGTCTGGGCCTTTGAGGCTGTGGCAAATAATATTATAAACAGAACAATAAGTAGCTGTGATCTCATGCTTGTAAGGTTTTGGGTTCAGAACCTGCAAGGTAATGGAATCAGGATTAACTTTAATAGGATTCCTTCGAAAAATAGCTGTTTATAATGCTTTTGAAAGAATTACCGGCCGGCTGTCCGGCATCACATTATATAGTACCCGGACTTCCCCGTTTTCATTCACGGTCGCAATCTTTTCCTTTTTATCCCCCTGTTGAACCATTACATACTGCCAGTCCTCAGGAACCGTGGTTTTTAGGCTCAGGGGAATATCATATATCCTTTTGTCCAGTTCATTGCCAAATTCAATCATGATGGAACCCTCTTTCTCTGTCTGATTGATCCTGCTGTTCATGCGTTCCCTGACATATTTATAGGCATCCTGGAATGTTGCCACCCATACATCATCTTCCTTGTTCTTAATGTAGTTAAAATACTGCTCAACGGTATCAGCTGCAAGGGCTTCCCATCCTATCCCTTCAATACCGTGAATAACCAGTACCAGCCAGACATTATTCCTGATGCTTGTATCCACCCATGAGCACATCAGTGAATATGGAGTATCGGAGAGGGGGCCTCTCTGCCAGTGGATATATTCCCTGTTGGTATTGCCCGGTATTCGGTTGTCAGAACGCAATATCTCATCTATATAGTCCTCAGGCACCCTGTTTCTAAGGAAAGGGAACCGGGGGCAGGTGATCTCCATAACCCTCTCATCGTGTATCCCGAAAGGGCATTCAACCGAAAGCGTGTGTTTAAAGCCCAGATGGTTCTCGATATCTTCCCTGCATTTCACCAGTTCATACAAAATATTTTCCTCATCCATGGCCGATAAATGAGGATGAGAAATGGTATGACAGGCAAATTCATGTGTCCCCTGTGCATATCGCTCCAGATCCTTCCAGCCGATTGCACCTTCCCGGGCAGTTTTTTCAGCCTCGGTGACCTTATAAACCTTACCCGATTCACGCAGGATGGCACAGATCTCATCTACGGTTTTTAGTACACGTTCATAGCGTCCGCGCTCGATATTGCTGCCTATGCTGTACATATCATAATCCCTGATCTCAGGTACATTCTGCACTTCCCGAAGGTACCTGATCATGGATGTTCTTTCAAGCATATTCGCAGTATCGGTGGGACGGGTACCGGATTCCTCAATTATCTCCATGATCGGGCGGCCCACAAATACAGGTTGATATTTTGAGTCAGGGAAATTTCCCGTATTGATAAAAAATGTTCCCGGCATCTCAAGCTGATCCAGGATGGGTATGGCAATCTCGAACTGGTTCCTTGAGCCATCATCAAAAGTAATCGACACGCAGGCTTCTTTCCCATCCATCCACTTCATAATCTCGGTCTGGGAGCTCAGGTCTGTAGCGGGTAACAGCTGAAAAACCGTCAGCATGAATACCATCAGGGGTTTATTATCGGAGAGGATTGTTTTCATAAGATCCTGTTTAAAGAATTTATCTGCCCGGTAAGAAGGCATATCAGAATAATTTTCTATTGGTCACTTATCCTGACGAATTTGGACAACAGCCTTATGTACTTGCACTGATAGGAGCAGGAGTTTTCAGTGATCTCCCATGAATTCAGAGGCCAGCTGGTATTGAAATCCTTATAAGATTTCTGGTCAGGCTGGTTCCTGGGCGGAGATATCGATTCTGAAAGACAGATCTTATTGTTGACTTCCCCGTTACATCCATCCGGACAACATCTGTCCCAGTTATAACGGGGGTTGGGGCCCCCGGTAAGATAACCCGGCGGGGGACCGTAGAGGGATTCCCCTACCCTGTCCCATTTCTCGCTTCCGTTGCAGAACCATGAATGGTAAAATTCGTTGACACAATTGTCCCCGCCATAGGCATACATATTTGAGAGATAAACCATACCCAGTGGATTAAGCCCGTGAATATAGTGAATATACCTCATTGCAGCCTCCCTGGAAATACCTTCCAGCCCTTCATCAATTCCGTATGTAATAATATCGTGGAACAGATTCCCCTGGGATGACTTGGTTGCATTGCTTCCCCAGGTATAATTCCTGATATGGGCAAAGTATGGATCTTTACCTTCCATTTGTGCCGGCAGGTTGTCTTCACCATCAACCATGCTGTTCCTGTAAGCCTCCCTGATCCTGTCCTGAACAGATCCCGTTCCCCCTTCAAGCCTTGTGTAGTATAACAATACCTCCTGATCATCTGCATCAAAAGGAGTGCCGCTTTTTCTGGAAATAAGGCGGGTATTCGTATACTGAAGGTCGAATACATTACGGAAAGTTGTATCTCCGGTCGCGTCAAACAGGAAACAGGCTGCTTCCAGTGTGATCATGCCACGGCCGAAATCCCGCACCTCCATCCTACCTGCCCCGAGACCCTGTGAATTGTAATCTGCATGATTGTTATTGAAGAGCACATCCGGATTGGCCCGGGCCCATTCCCAGGCCATAAGGGCAGCCTCCAGCAAACTGTCCGCATAATCTGCCATGCCAATAAGCCGGTACACCTTTGAGCCGATGGCCAGGGCGGCGGCTGTGTTCATAGTTGCCGAGGTGTTAACCGGACCATAATAACTTGGACCCGTGGCTGCGGAAGGGGGACTGGCATGTGATTCTCCGACAATGCTCAGGACGGATCCATCATCCTGCTGAAGGCGCAGCAGGTGATCGATACCCCATTTCACCTCATCCAGCAGATCGGGAATACCGTTGCCCGATTCGGGAATATTATAATCATCGGTCCATGCCCAGGGCCGTTCCAGCCAGGCCTTCATCAATTCTACTATATAATTTGCCGTCCAGCTCGTATACTTATTATAATCCCCGGCATCGTACCAGCCCCCGCTCACATCTTTTTCGGAGCCAGGATTTTCCTTATCGAAGAAGGACCGGCAATTCCTGTCCTGAAGATCACCCAGGTGACTGGCTTCATCGGCCCATGCCTCCCCGGCAAACTGTGCCTTCTTCTTAAAACCCGCACGTTGATAATAGAAGGTCCTTACAGCCTGCCTGAGCACTTCATTATAAACTTCCTCTGAAATAATGAATTCGTGAGACCGCAGCTGGTGTTCCTCATCCAGCACATAATAGGTCCCCGGTTCTGTAATTCCGGAAAAATTAAAGTACCAGGCCTTGTCACCCGATGAAGGATCAACGCTTCCTCCGGCCCAGGCAGTGATGCCCGAAGTATATACCTTGCTGCCCGTGGAGGCATCTACCAGGGAATATGTCTTCCCGGGATTCCAGGAACCGGCCGAATCGAAGCCCGCCACAGGATCTTTTATAACAGCCACCTTGCCTGACTCGGGCAGGTATCCGAACTGGTCGGTAATAATGAATTTTGAATGTTCCTGGGCCATACCGGTCAGAACCAGCAGGATGTTCAGGAAAAAAAGACTTATTAAGTTTCTCATATCCAGAATGATGCTAATCACACCCGGAGTGGGTTCAGCGTTTAGTTTCCGGTCATTACTTTCTTAAAGAAGGCCCCCTGACGGGTTGGGGAATAATCCCAGTCAGTGAACATAAAGGGCGCCCACCTGGGATCAAAGCACCAGACCACCCATGAGATCCCTTTGCTGGCCGTGTAATCCACCAGGGTTTGCCCGTATACTTCATCACCGTGGACAGGAATATGAACCCCTTTTTCTTCAGGCAGGGCAAATCCTATCTCGGTCAGGATCACCGGATACTTATCCGCCACGAATCCCCAGTCCTCTTCCCATTGTGGTTCCCATGGTTGTTTACGTTTCTCGGGGTATGGGTGGCTAACATAAGCAATATTGGGCAAATCAATCGGATCGTCTTTGACGGGCATCAGGTCGTAGGCCCAGTTAAATCCGGCAACCAGAATAACTGCTTTAGGATGGTTTTTCCTTATAGTTTCAATCATTTCCAGGTTCATTCCTTTCCATTGCTCCCATGTCATTGTACCGAAGCGCTCACCGGAAATAGTAGGTTCGTTGTACAGTTCATACATGGCTATTACCGGTTCATCTGCATATGTTGACGACATGAGCCTCCAGAACTCATAGGTTTCTTCCTTGGTGGTTTTGTAGGATTCACGCTGGTATCGCTCCTCATACAGGTTTCCTATGGAGTGCCAGTCAAGGATAAGGTATAGATCCAGTTCCTTTGCCCATACCACAGCCTGGTCCAGCAACTTAATATAATCCTCGGGGCCCCTCTCACGCCACGCTGCAGGGTGAATAGGAAGCCTGATGACATTAGATCCCCAGTTTTTTGCTTCTTCAAAATGCTTTTTCTCCCATTTTCCGTCTCTTTCCAGGTCATGCGGATCCCTGATATTAACTCCCTGAAAGATCACGGTTTCTCCCGATTCGTTAACAAAGTTTTTACCATCAACCTGTATCCATTGCGGGGAGTCCTTCCCCTGGGCAAAAGATCCTGCGGGAATCATAATTATTGAAAAACAAAAGATGAATAATGAAGTGATCAATGATTTCATTTTGGTATAGTTTGGTTTGGTCCTACAATATATAAAAAATACAGTCGAGATCATACTCTCTGCTCAATCCCTGTCCCAAGGTGAATTATCTATTTTATAACATATAAAAAAACCCAGCCCGGTACAATTTAACAGGTATATTTCAGTTATATAAGACCGGATCGTATGCATGCATACCTCCACCTGTCAAATCAATTAAACCTGGATAATATAATACAATTTTACCTTCTGTGAACAAGCGGTATTTTGCCATACTTTACCCGGTTTTTGATTTTCTTGCCGCATCAATCAGCTGGGCCATCTTCTATATCTACAGGAAAGTTGAAGTAGAGCCCTTGGTTTTCGGTTATAAGATCCCCCTTGAAATAGGGTCAAGGTTCTATCTTGGTCTTATCCTGGTACCCATATTCTGGCTTGGACTGCATTACTTTTCAGGATATTATGTAAATGTCTACAGGAAATCACGTCTGAAGGAATTCGGAAAGACCTTTTTTTTCAGCCTGGTAGGAGTTACCATTATCTTTTTTGCACTCATCCTGGATGATGTTATAGTTTCATATAAAAATTACTATAATTCATTTCTTGTCCTGTTTACACTTCAGTATGTAATTACCTACATTCCCAGGCTGACAATGACCTCCCTGCTTCGCAGGAGGATCAATAAGCGCGAAATTGGTTTTAATACACTAATGGTAGGAAGTAACATACGCGCCGTCGAAGTTTACAAGGACATGGAGAACCAGGACAGAAGCACCGGGAACCTCTTTGTTGGATTTGTGAACGTCCGTGCAAAAAAGGAGTACCAGCTGTCACGGTTTATCCCAAACCTGGGTATCCTGAAAAACCTGCCTGAGATAGTGGAGGAGTACAATATTGAAGAGGTGATCATAGCACTGGAGACCTCAGAGCACGATGAGATCAGCAGCATTATTAACAAACTCAACGAGTGTAATGTGGTGATCAAAGCCATTCCTGATATGTATGATATTTTAACCGGGAAGGTAAAAATCCAGACAATTTATGGGACACCCCTTCTTCAGATCACACACGACCTGATACCAATCTGGCAGCTGCATGTAAAACGTTTCATTGATATTATTGCATCGCTGATCGCACTGACCGTGATGTTCCCCATATATGTATTTCTGGTGATTGGTGTCAAACTGAGTTCACCCGGACCAGTTTTGCATAAACAGGAACGGATAGGCCGGTATGGCAAACCATTTATCCTCTATAAATTCCGTTCCATGGTTGCTGATGCCGAAAAGGATGGTCCGGGCTTAACCCAGGCAAACGATGCCCGGCTGACCAACTTCGGAACATTTATGCGAAAATGGAAATTCGATGAGATCCCTAATTTCTTTAATGTCCTGAAAGGAGAGATGTCGATTGTCGGGCCCCGACCTGAAAGGCAGTATTTTATCGATAAGATCATCAAGCGGGCCCCGGAATATGTACACCTTCACAAGGTCAAGCCAGGTATCACTTCATGGGGACAGGTTAAATACGGATATGCATTGAATGTGGACCAGATGATAAAACGGCTTCGTTATGACCTTCTATATATAGAAAATATGTCGCTTTTCGTTGATTTCCAGATAATGATCTCCACCATCCTGGCTATTATCAAACAACGGAATATTTAACTTAGCTGAAGTCGTGACAGGACAATATATTCAGGTCCGGATGGCTTCAATATACTCTCATAATAAATGATGTCATTTATTTCAGACAGCTGGAATTCCTGGTCCTTAAAACGGCTGAGCAGATGTTCCATCCCGCTGACGTTACCAAGATATTTGATTCGCCCAAGTGTCAGATGGGGACGGAATTCCCTGCTTTCCGTCTCAAATCCGAATGGCTGCAAATTATAATCCAGATCCTGCTTAATCTCCGACAATGCAGTACTGCTCTCTATGCCCATCCAGAGAACCCTGGGGTTCTTTAAATTCCTGAATACGCCTATACCTTTGAATTTCAGTGAGAAAGCCGGGTGGTCAACGACTGTTTGCCGGATCGCATTTGTTATTCCCGATAGCTGTTCCGGGAGTGTATCACCAAGAAATTTCAGGGTTATGTGAATGTTATCGGGCCGGACCCACCTGATCCTTTCTCCTGATAGTTCCTTCCGGCATACATCCAGAACATCCAGCAATAATGCACCTGCTTCAATTTTAATGGCTATAAAGGTTCGTCTCATTCGTTTAAAATTTTATAATTTAGTGATAATAATTTTATGAACCCGGACTATTATTTACCAAAACCATAAACCGATGGCAGATACAAAAAAAATTGCTGTAATACTCTCCGGTTGCGGAGTCTATGATGGCGCTGAAATTCATGAAGCTACCCTGACCCTCTGGGCCATAGTAAAAAACGGAGGCAGTTACCAGATATTTGCCCCTGACAGGGAGCAGCATCACGTAATCAATCATCTCAATGGAGAAGAAATGAATGAGAGCAGGAATGTGTTAATAGAATCGGCCAGGATTGCCAGGGGTGATATTAAGGCCCTTGATCAGTTTTCAGCTTATGAGTTTGATGCACTGATAATACCAGGAGGATTCGGGGCAGCAAAAAACCTGTCTACATTTGCATTTGAAGGAGCTGATTGCAGTATTGATCCCGAAGTGGAAAGATCTATAAGGGAGATGGTAGGACAGGAGAAACCAGTGGGAGCTCTTTGCATTGCACCTGTTATACTGGCTAAGTTGCTGGGCAATATCGAGTTGACTATTGGCCAGGAGCAGGGGACGGCTTCTGCGGTTGAGCAGATGGGTGCAAACCATATTGCGACAGGCCATGGAGAAGTTGTTGTAGATAAGAACTATAAACTGGTGACCAGTCCCTGCTATATGCTGGATGCCAGCATCGTCCAGATCGCCGAGGGGGCTGATAATGTGGTGAAAAGCATTTTACAGCTGATGTAAAGCCAGCATGCAGTTTCAAGATATCCGTATCAGATCTGGCCATGATCTATAAGGAAGATGATCTCTTCGATCAGCCTGTCTTCCCCTAACGGATCATATTCTGATTTAAGGTTGGATCCGAAAAGCCTTGCCAGCGCCTGCCAGAAAAATGCAGAAAACGAGCCACGAAGTTCCTTAACAAGTTCGTATGAGGTGGCCCCTGTTTCCCGGTCAACCAGCTTGATCAGTATCCTTCCCTGTGTAACAGTCATCTTTTTAAGATCCTCTTCAAATTCAGCCTTAAGATCTTCCTCTACCTGTTTCATATAATCTTTCCGCTCTTTCTCAGTTTTCAAGGTGAGCATGACCTCATTAACCTCCTCAAGCCTT